>NZ_AKJR01000183.1:0-10057 GCF_000282235.1 Pseudomonas sp. GM24
CCTGGGACGCTCCGCGTCCCTTCAAAGTCGAACGCGGAGCGTCCGTTGAGGCATTCCCACGCGGAGCGTGGGAACGATCAGTGAAGCCAACCTTCAGCGGGTGTTATCGCTCACATCCAGTTGCCCGTCCCAGCCACCGCCCAGCGCAGCGATCAATTGCACGCTGGCGATCAAGCGGCTTTGCAGAATGTTGAGCACGCTGCGCTCATTGCTCAGCGCCGTGGCTTGCACCACCACGACGTCGATGTAAGCAATCAAACCGGCCTTGTACTGGTTCTCCGTCAGACGCAGGGAGTCGCGCGCCGCATCGAGCGCCTCCTGGCGCACCGCCGCTTCGTCTTCGTACACCTTGAGCTGCACCAGATAGTTTTCAATTTCGCGGAAACCGTCGAGCACGGTCTGACGGTACTTGGCCACGGTCTGGTCATACACCGCCTCGGTGCGGTCGACTTCCGCCGAACGAATGCCACCGTCAAACAGCGGCAGCGCCAGTTTCGGCCCCACCGACCAGAAACGGTTGGGCAGGCTGACCAGGTTCTGCGAAGTACTGCTGCTGTAGCCGCCGCTCAGACTCAAGCTCAGATCCGGGTAATACGCCGCTTTGGCCACGCCGATGTTGGCGTTGGCAGCGATCACCGAACGCTCCGCCGAAGCGATGTCCGGGCGCCGCTCCAGCAACTGCGAGGGCAGGCTCAACGGCACTTGCGGCAGCTTTGGAATGGTCTGCACTTCGGCAATGTTGAAATCCGCCGGGGCTTGCCCGGTCAGCACGGCAATCGCATTTTCGAATTGCGCGCGCTGCCAGATCAGGTCAACCAGATCGGCCTGGGTGCTTTTCAGTTGTGTCTGTGCCTGCGCCACCGCATCGCGCCCGGAAACCCCTGCGCGGTACTGGTTCTGGGTCATCTTCAACGAGCGTTCGTAGGCGGCGACCGTGGCTTCGAGCAGGCGTTTCTGCTGATCGATCACGCGCAGTTGCAGGTAGTTCTGCACCAGCTCCGATTGCTGGCTCAGGCGCATCGCAGCCAAATCGGCAAAACTGGCCTGGGCGCTGGCCTCATCGGCTTCCAGTCCACGGCGCAGCTTGCCCCACACGTCCGCTTCCCAACTGACGCCAAGTTCGGCGTTATAGGTGTCGCGGATACCGCTGGAAGAACTGCTCAGACTCGAACTGCTGCTGCCAGTGCCCTGACTGGAGCGGGTCTTGCCGAGGCTCAAGTCTACTTTCGGATAAAACGCGCCACGGGCACTGCGCACCAACGCCTGAGCCTGACGGTACTGGGCTTCCGACTGCGCGACGGTCTGGTTGGAATTGTTGAGTTTCTCGATCAAGCCGTTGAGCTGCTGATCGCCATACAACTCCCACCAGGCCCCACGGGCCAGTGAATCGCTCGGGTTGGCCTGAGTCCAGCCCTCGGCCTCCTTGTACTGGGCGATTTCCGCAGTTTGCGGCCGTTGGTAGTCCGGGCCGACGGCGCAGGCACTGAGCATCGCCACGCACAGCGACAGGCTCAGCAGACGCGAGCCGCGAACGGTGGCCAGATTGAAAAGCGAACGGTCAGTCATAGCGGAGTTTCCAGAGCGGCGTCAGTGCGCACGCCACGCCATTTGTTGAAACGATGGCGCAGCTTGTCAAGATAGAGGTAAACCACCGGGGTGGTGTAAAGCGTCAGCACCTGGCTGAAAATCAGCCCGCCGATGATGGTCAGGCCCAGCGGCTGGCGCATTTCCGCGCCTTCGGCCCGGCCGAGCAGCAACGGCAAGGCACCGAGAATCGCCGCCAGCGTGGTCATCAGAATCGGCCGCAAGCGTTGCAGACAGGCGCTGCGGATCGATTCCAGCGGCGACAGGCCCTGATGCCGTTCCAGTTGCAACGCGAGGTCGATCATCAGAATGGCGTTTTTCTTCACCACGCCAATCAGCAGGAACAACCCGAGCAACGAGATCAGGCTGAACTCGCCGCCCAGCGCATAGATCGACAGCAACGCGCCGACACCGGCCGACGGCAGGGTCGACAGAATCGTCAGCGGATGAATGTAGCTTTCATACAGCACACCCAACACCAGATACACCGCCAGCAACGCCCCGAGAATCATGAACGGCTGGCTCTTTTGCGTCGCGGCGAAGGCGTCGGCGGTGCCGGCCATTTTTGCGATGACGTCTTCCGGCAGGCCGAGCTTGGCAATCGCCCGCTCGATCGCAGCACTGCCCTGCTCCACCGTCACGCCTTCGGCCATGTCGAAGGAAATGTCTTCGGAGGCGAACTGGCCTTCGTGGCTGACGCGGTCGTCTTCCAGGCTGTTTTCGTAATGAGCGAACGTCGACAGCGGCACCCGCGCACCGTCAGCGGTGATCACCTGCACCTGCTTGAGCGTCACCGGGTCCTGGGCGTATTTCGGATTGACCTCCATGACCACCTGATACTGATTGAGGCTGTCGTAGATCGTCGAAATCTGCCGCTGGCTGTAGGCGTTGTTCAATACCGAGGTAACCATGTCCATGTCGATCCCCAGGCGCTTGGCCTGATCGCGGTCGACGATCAACGTCACTTGCTGGGCACCCGCTCCCTCTCGGGCGTCAATCGCCGTCAGTTCCGGCAAGGCCCTTAACGCGGTAACCACTTTTGGATACCACTTGCGCAACTCGCCCAGATCACCACTTTGCAGGATGTAGCTGTACTGCGACGTGGTCTGTTCGCGGCCGCCGCCAAATTGCAGATCCTGATCGGCCATCAGCATCAGTTGCGCACCGGGGACCTTGGGCATTTCCTTGCGCAGGCGCTCGATGACTTTCTGCGCGTTGAGCTGGCGCTCCTTGATTGGCTTCAGACGCACCAGCATGAAGGCGTTATTGGTGCCGTTGCTGCCGCCAATGAACCCGGCGACACTTTCCACCGCTTCGTCCTTGAGCACGGCGCGGCGGAAAATTTCCATTTTCGGCTGCATCACGCTGAACGACAGGCCGTCGTCGCCGCGTACGAAACCGATCAATTGGCCGGTGTCCTGCTGTGGCATAAAGGTTTTCGGCACCACCACGTACAGCGCAACGTTGACGCCGACGGTGATCAGCAAGCTGAGCAACGTCAGGCGCCGGTGGCGCAAAACCCAGTCGAGGCTGCTGGCGTATTTGCCGACCATCCAGTCGTTGGTGCGACGGCTCCAGCGTTGCAGGCGGTTTTCCTGGCCGGGTGTGTGCGGCTTCAGCCAACGGGCGCAGAGCATCGGCGTCAGCGTCAGGGAAACCACCAGCGACACGACGATGGCTGCGGCCAGGGTGATGGAAAACTCGCGAAACAGGCTCTCGACGATCCCGCCCATAAACAGGATCGAGAGGAACACCGCCACCAGCGAGACGTTCATCGACAGCAAGGTAAACCCGACTTCCTTGGCCCCGAGGTACGCGGCCTGCATCGGTTTGACGCCTTCGTCGATGTGCCGGGAAATGTTCTCCAGCACCACAATGGCGTCGTCCACCACCAGACCGGTGGCCAGAATCAGCGCCATCAGCGACAGGTTGTTCAGCGAGAAACCGTAGAGGTACATCACCGCAAAGGTGCCGACCAGCGACACCGGCACGGCCAACGTCGGAATCAGCGAGGCGCGGAAGTTACCGAGGAACAGAAACACCACCAGAATCACCAGCGCCACGGCAATCAGCAAGGTCATCTCGGCTTCATGCAGGGTGGCTTTGATCACCGGCGAGCGGTCCATGGCCAGATTCAGCTTCACGCTGGCGGGCAACACCGCTTGCAGGGCCGGCAGTTGCGCCTTGATCTCGTTGACCGTCTCGATGATGTTGGCGCCGGCCTGGCGGTTGATCACCAGCAGCACGGCGGCGTCATCGTTGAAGAAGCCGCTGTTGTAGCGGTCTTCGACGCCATCACTGACCTTGGCCACGTCCTTGAGGCGCAGCGCTGCGCCATCGGCATAGTGGATGATCAGTGATTCGTAATCCTTGGCTTTTTCCAGCTGATCATTGGCCTGGATCTGCCACAAACGCTGGCCGTCTTCGACCGAACCCTTCGGCCGGCGCACGTTGGCATCGGCGATGGTCTTGCGCACATCGTCGAGCGCTACACCGTACTGATTCAGCGCCTGCGGTTCGAGTTCGATACGCACCGCCGGCAGCGAACTGCCGCCGATCTGTACTTCGCCGACGCCCTGCACCTGTGAAAGGCTCTGGGACAAAATGGTCGAAGCCAAATCGTAGAGCTGGCCTTTTTCCAGCACGTCCGACGTCAGCGACAGCACCATGATCGGCGCCTGCGACGGGTTGACCTTCTTGTAGGTCGGCATGCTGCGCATCCCGCTCGGCAACAGGTTGCGCGAAGCGTTGATCGCCGCCTGCACTTCCCGCGCCGCGCCGTTGATGTCGCGGTCGAGGTCGAATTGCAGAATGACCCGGGTCGAACCCTGACTGGAACGGCTGCTCATGGTGTTGACGCCGGCAATCGCACCGAATGAGCGCTCCAGCGGCGTCGCCACGGTGGATGCCATGACCTCCGGGCTGGCACCGGGCAGGCTGGCCTGCACGACGATCACCGGGAAGTCCATTTGCGGCAGCGGCGCCACTGGCAGCAAGCCGAAGCTGACGCCGCCGAGCAGCATGATTGCCAGGCTGAGCAGCATCGTCGCGACCGGACGCTTGATGAAAGGACCGGAGAGGTTCATCGAACGCGATCTCCGCCTTGACCGCAGATCCCTGTGGGAGCGAGCCTGCTCGCGAATGCAATCTTGTATACAACAATGATGTTGCCTGACAGGCCGCTTTCGCGAGCAGGCTCGCTCCCACAAGGGATGTGTGATGCTCGCGAAGTCATACCGACACCTCTTCAGTGTCGGCATTGGTCTTGCCAAAGCGCCGGCCGAGACGGTCGAAATACAGGTAGATCACTGGCGTGGTGAACAGCGTCAGCACCTGGCTCACCAGCAGACCGCCAACCATTACCAGACCCAGCGGCTGACGCAATTCAGCCCCGGAGCCGGTGGCGAGCATCAACGGCACCGCACCGAACAGCGCCGCCAGCGTGGTCATGAGGATTGGCCGGAAGCGCAGCAGCGCCGCCTGATAAATCGCCTGTTCCGGCGCCATGCCTTGGGTGCGTTCAGCATCGAGAGCGAAGTCGATCATCATGATCGCGTTCTTTTTCACGATACCGATCAGCAGAATGATACCGATGATCGCGATCATGCCCAGGTCATTGCCGCTGAGCAGCAACGCCAGCAACGCACCGACCGCCGCCGACGGCAAGGTCGAAAGAATAGTGATCGGGTGAATGTAGCTCTCGTACAGCACGCCCAGCACGATGTACATGGTCACCACTGCCGCCAGAATCAGCAGCAAAGTGCTCGACAACGACGCCTGGAAAGCTTCGGCCGCCCCCTGGAACTGGGTCTGCACACCAACCGGCATGCCGATGTCTTTCTGTACCTGCTCGATGATGTCGACCGCATGCCCCAACGCCACGCCGGGTGCGAGGTTGAACGACATCATCACTGCCGGGAACTGGCCGATATGGGTGATCGCCAGTTGCGCCTGACGCTCTTCGACATGGGCGAGACTCGACAGGCGTACCTGTGCGCCGTCAGTAGTCTTCACATGAATCTGATCCAGTGCCTGCGGGCCGATCTTCTCCCCGGCCTGGGCCTGCAGCACCACGCGGTACTGGCTGGCCTGGGTGTAAATGGTCGAGATCTGTCGCTGCCCGAAGGCGTCGTACAGCGCATCGGTGATGTTCGCCACCGAAACGCCCAGGCGTGAGGCGGCATCGCGGTCGATCACCAGATAGACCTGCAAACCCTTGTCCTGCAAATCACTGGCGACGTCGGTCAGTTCCGGACGCTGGGCCAGCGCTTCGACCAGCCGGCCGCTCCACTGGCTGAGCAGTTCGGAATCCGGCGAAGACATGCTGAACTGGTATTGCGTGCGGCTGACGCGGTCCTCGATGGTCAGATCCTGCACCGGTTGCATGAACAGACGGATGCCAACCAGTTTGTCCAGCTGCGGTTGCAGGCGCGCAATCACTTCTGTGGCGCTCAGATCGCGCTCACCGTGAGGCTTGAGGTTGATCAGCAAGCGGCCGCTGTTGAGCGTGGCGTTATCGCCGTCGACACCGATGTAGGACGACAGGCTCTGTACGGCCGGATCTTCGAGAATGATCTTCGCCAGCTCTTGTTGACGCTCGCCCATCGCCGCGAAGGAAATCGACTGCGGAGCCTCGGAAATACCCTGAATCACCCCGGTGTCCTGCACCGGAAAGAAGCCCTTCGGCACCACCATGTACAGAAACACGGTCAGCGCCAGCGTGCCGATAGCCACCAGCAAGGTCAGCGGCTGATGCTTGAGCACCCAGCGCAGCATCCGACCATACTCGGCGATCATCCAATCGATGACTGCACCGCTGACGCGGTAGAAACGGCCCTGCTCATGTGCTTCTGGCTCACGCTTGAGCAAGCGCGCGCACATCATCGGCGTCAGGGTCAGCGAGACCACCAGTGAAATCAGGATTGCCACAGCCAGAGTGATGGCGAATTCACGGAACAAGCGCCCCACCACGTCGGCCATGAACAACAGCGGAATAAGTACCGCGATCAGCGACAGGGTCAGGGAAATCAGGGTAAAGCCAATCTGCTTGGCGCCCTTCAGTGCGGCCTGCATCGGGCTGTCGCCCTCTTCGATGAAGCGCGCGATGTTCTCGAGCATGACGATGGCGTCGTCGACCACAAAACCGGTGGCAATGGTCAGGGCCATCAGGGTCAGGTTGTTCACCGAGAACCCGGCCAGATACATCACGCCGAACGTGCCGATCAGCGACAGCGGCACGGCCACCGACGGAATGATCGTCGCACTGGCGCGGCGCAGGAACAGGAACGTCACCATCACCACCAGGGCGATGGCGATGAGCAATTCGTGTTGCACATCAGTGACCGAGGCGCGAATGGTTTGCGTACGGTCGGTCAGCACGGTGACATCAAGGCCGGCCGGCAGGTTGTCGGTGATGCTCGGCAGCAACGCCTTGATGCGGTCGACCACCTCAATGACGTTGGCACCCGGCTGACGCTGGATGTTCAGCAGCACGGCCTGATTCTTGTTGGCCCACGCCGCGAGACGCTCGTTCTCGGCGCCATCGACAATTTCCGCCACGTCCTTGAGCCGTAACGGCGCGCCGTTCTTGTAGGCGAGAATCAGATTGGCGTAGTCCTCGGGCGAGGTCAGTTGGTCGTTGGCATCGAGCATTGACACGCGGGTCGGACCGTCGAAGTTGCCCTTCGGCTGGTTGACGTTGGAGGCACTGATCAAGGTGCGCACGTCGGACAGGTTCAGGCTGTTGGCCGCCAGCGCCTCAGGGTTGACCTTGATGCGTACGGCCTGACGCTGACCGCCGGCAATGCTGACCATGCCGACGCCGCTGATCTGGGCGATTTTCTGCGCCATGCGCGTATCGACCAGGTCATTGAGCTTGGGTAACAGCATGGTTTTCGAGGTAATCGCCAGGGTCAGCACCGGGGTGTCCGCCGGGTTGACCTTGTTGTACACCGGCGGTGCCGGCAAATCGGTTGGCAGCAGATTGGTCGCGGCGTTGATGGCGGCTTGCACCTGCTGCTCGGCAACGTCCATGTTGATGTCGAGGCTGAAACGCAACGTCAGCACCGACGCACCGCCGGAGCTGGTCGAGGCCATTTGCGTCAGGCCCGGCATCTGCCCGAACTGGCGTTCGAGCGGCGCCGTCACGGCACTGGTCATCACATCCGGGCTGGCGCCGGGATACAGGGTCATGACGCGGATGGTCGGGTAATCGACTTGTGGCAGTGCAGAAACGGGCAGCAAGCGATAAGCAATCAGGCCGGCCAGCACAATGGCCAGCATGCTCAGGGTGGTGGCTACCGGTCGGAGGATGAACAGCCGCGAAATGTTCATGCGCCCTTCTTGGCCTTGTCGGAAACAGCAGCGTCAGTCGGGGTGGCGGCAGATTTGCCTTGCAGGTGTTCGGTCGGCGTGGTCGGCACTTGATTGCTGTCGTTGACCACTTCCACTTCACTGCCTTCCTTCAGGCGGTCGGTGCCTTCCAGGACCACGCGGTCGCCAGCGGCCAGGCCCTCGGTAACCACGGTGTTTTCGCCATCACTGGCACCGATCTTCAGTTGGCGGATGGTGACTTTCTTGTCGCCGTCCAGCGCATAGACGAACGTGCCGTTGGTACCGAACTGGATAGCCGCTGACGGTGCCAGCACCACGCCTTTGAGTGTGTCAGCCAGCAAGTGAACGTTGACGAACTGGTTGGGGAACAACGCCTGATCGCGGTTTTCGTAGCGGGCCTTGAACTTCAGGGTGCCGGTGGCGACGTCGATCTGGTTGTCGAGGCTTTGCAGAACGCCGGTGGCTTGCAGTTTGGTGTCGCCGCGATCCCACGCTTCAGCCGGCAGCTTGGCGCCGCTGCGATAACGGGCGAGCACGGTTTCGAGGCTGTTTTCCGGCAAGGTGAAGGCGACGCTGATCGGTTGGGTCTGGGTGATCACGGCGAGGAACGTGGTGTCGTTGGCGGTGACAAGGTTGCCGACGTCAACCTGACGCAGACCGACACGCCCGGCAATCGGTGCGCGGATTTTGGTGAATTCGAGATTGAGCTTGGCATCGTTGACCGCGGCCTGATTGGTCTTGACCGTGCCCAGATACTGACCGACCAGCGCTTCGGCGGTGTCCAGCGTCTGTTTGGCGATGCTGTCCTCTTTGTACAGACCGCGATAACGCTCGACATCGACCTGAGCGTTTTTCAGTTGCGCCTGATTCTGCAGCAAGGTGCCTTCGGCCTGCAGCAAGGCGTTCTGGTACGGTCGCGGGTCGATCTCGGCCAGCAGGTCTCCAGCCTTGACCATCTGCCCTTCTTCGAAATTGATCTTGACCAATTCGCCGCCCACCCGGCTACGCACATTGATGGTGTTGAGAGCGGTCACCGTGCCCAGCGCCTTGTAGTACAGCGGGAAGTCGCCGGTGACTGCTGGCGCCACGCGTACCGGGATTGGCCCGCTACCACCACCGAAGCCCGGCCGCATCATCCCCGAACGCCCGGTGTGCCCGGCGGCTGCCTTGTCAGCGCCCTCCTTGTGGGCTGAACCGGCGGGCCAGAATTTCCAGCACAGGACGGCGATCACCAACAAGACAAGCAGGCTGATCAGCCAGCGACGGGAGTTACGGGGGGACGATTGCATGGAGTGATTAACCATTGGGCGCGTGGGCTTCTTTTACGGGAGGCTGAACGATAAGCACTGATGGGGAATTAGCAAAGCAGCTTTACCGGCAATTTACTTACACCTTACGTTTCAAGGTGTGAGGCAAAACACTGATACACAAATGAAAACGGCCTGGACAGGGCCAGGCCGTTAACAATTGTAAAAGCGCTTACTTGAGAACGGACAGGGCCGCTTCGTAGTTAGGCTCTTCAGCGATTTCCTTGACCAGTTCGCTGTGCAGGACGTTGTCGTTTTCGTCCAGAACCACAACGGCGCGAGCGGTCAGGCCTTTCAGCGGGCCGTCAGCAATGGCCACACCGTAGTTCTCGATGAACTCGGCACCGCGCAGGGTCGACAGGTTCTGTACGTTTTCCAGGCCTTCGGCGCCGCAGAAACGTGCCTGGGCGAACGGCAGGTCAGCGGAGATGCACAGCACCACGGTGTTGGCGATGTCGTTGGCCTGAGCGTTGAACTTGCGCACCGAGGTGGCGCAGGTCGGGGTGTCAACGCTTGGGAAGATGTTCAGCACTTTGCGCTTGCCGGCAAAGTCTTTCAGGGTGACGTCGGACAGATTGCCGGCAACCAGAGAAAAGGCTGGCGCCTTGGAACCGGCTTGTGGCAACTGGCCGTTGACTTGAACCGGGTTGCCTTTAAGGGTGACTTGAGCCATGACTTGAGTCCTTCTGATGTTTTGATTGGAAAGCATGCAAGAGGCCGAAGTTAACCACGAAATTGTCCGACGACCTATGCCCTGTTTAGAAATTGTTGGGTGCCTGCGCGAAAAACTGTATACAAAACCACAACCATTCCCCTGTAGGAGTGAGCCTGCT
>NZ_AKJR01000184.1:0-3840 GCF_000282235.1 Pseudomonas sp. GM24
GTGAGTCGCCGTAAGGGCGAAACCCTAAGCCGCCGTCACCGCAGCAACGGATATACACCCAAAACCCCAAGAACATGGTCGGCCCAGAGGCCGCCAAGACAACCCCAAGCCAGAAATGTTAGCGTGCTTGGTATCAAGCCCGAACAAGAGCCAACAACGATGAAAAAGACTGTCCTGGCCTTCAGCCGCATCACCCCGCCCATGATCGAACGCCTGCAACAAGAGTTCGACGTCATCGTCCCAAATCCAAAGAACGGCGACATCAACGCCCAATTCAACGAAGCCCTGCCCCACGCCCACGGCCTCATCGGCGTCGGCCGCAAACTCGGCCAGGCGCAACTCGAAACCGCCACAAAACTGGAAGTGGTCTCCAGCGTCTCCGTCGGCTACGACAACTACGACCTCGACTACTTCAACCAACGCGGGATCATGCTCACCAACACCCCCGACGTGCTCACCGAAAGCACCGCCGACCTCGCCTTCGCCCTGATCATGAGCAGCGCCCGCCGCGTCGCCGAACTCGACGCCTGGACCAAGGCCGGCCAGTGGCAAGCCAGCGTCGGCGCCCCACTGTTCGGCTGTGACGTCCACGGTAAAACCCTCGGCATTGTCGGCATGGGCAACATCGGCGCCGCCGTCGCCCGCCGTGGCCGCTTCGGTTTCAACATGCCGATTATCTACAGCGGCAACAGCCGCAAGACCGAACTGGAACAGGAACTCGGCGCGCAATTTCGCAGCCTCGATCAACTGCTCGCCGAAGCCGATTTCGTTTGCCTGGTGGTGCCGCTCAGCGACAAGACCCGCCACCTGATCAGCCATCGCGAACTGGCGCTGATGAAACCCGACGCCATCCTGGTGAACATCTCACGTGGCCCGGTCGTCGATGAACCGGCGTTGATCGAAGCCCTGCAAAACAAGCGCATTCGTGGCGCCGGCCTCGACGTCTACGAAAAAGAACCGCTGGCCGAATCACCGCTGTTCCAATTGAGTAACGCCGTGACCCTGCCGCACATCGGCTCGGCGACGAATGAAACCCGCGAAGCCATGGCCAATCGTGCGCTGGGCAATCTGCGTAGTGCCCTGCTCGGCGAACGCCCGCAGGATCTGGTCAACCCGCAAGTCTGGCGCGGATAAAAAAACACGGGCAAGTGCGTTATCGCACTTGCCCGTTAGTTACGCGTTACACAACTTGAAATTGAACAAAAAAGCCAATCAAACAACAGCATTATAAGCTCTGCCTGCCTGTCGAATAATCGACAAACGCTATGGAGAGCCAATACCTTGAACACCCTGACAACCGACAGACTCATTCGTTACAGCAAAGTCATATTAATGGCTTACATCAGCTTCTTTGGCGTGCTGGTGATGATCCACAACTTTACCGACTACAATTCAAACTACACCTACGTGGCGCATATCCTGAGTATGGACACCACCACGGCCAGTGAAACCATCAAGTACCGAGCCATTGAATCACCGATGATCCATCACCGGATCTACTGGTTCATCATCACGCTGGAAGTCACGTATACCGTGCTGTGCCTGATAGGCACGTATCAGCTATATCGCCACATAAATGCGTCCGCAGAAGTATTCCACGAGGCAAAAAAGTTCTCGATCATGGGTATACTGGCGGCAATCTTCATTTATTACGTCTGTTTGCAAACCGTGGGTGTGGAATGGTTCGACATGGACACTTCGCAATCATGGAATGCCAAGGACTGGGCGCGACATATCGTTGATTTCATCTTCCCGGTAATGATTTACATCACCTTGAAAGTCGAGCGCTGAAGTTCAGCGCTCGTTTATTTCAAGCCAACTTTCCCTGTACTGGCGCCACGACCACCTTGGGTTTGCGGAACACCAACACATTGCCCAGCATCACTAACACCAGACCGACCAGCGCCGGCGCTGTCCACTGATAACCTTCAGCAAAAGCCGAGACGTTCAGCGCCACGACCGGAAACAGCACGGTGCAGTAAGCCGCACGCTCCGGACCCATGCGCCCGACCAGCGTGAGATACGCGGTGAAGCCGATGACCGAACCGGGAATCACCAGATAGAGCAACGCACCGACGTAACGCGGACTCCAATCCATATCGAACGGAATACCTTTGACCAGACACCACACCGACAGCATCGCCGCGCCGTAGGCCATACCCCAGGCATTGGTGGTCAGCGGTTTGAGGCCGGCCTTCTGCTGCAGGCTCGAGAGCATGTTGCCAGCCGAAAAACACAACGTGCCGCACAACGCCAGGCCGAGACCGAGCAAGGTTTGCGGACTAGCCTGATGCCCCGCCAGTTCCGGCCAGAACAGCATGCCCAGGCCAAACAGGCCCAACGCACCGCCCATCAGCACATTGCGCGCAATGCGCTGGCCGAAGAACACCCGCGCATTCAGCGCGTTCCACAACGTTGCGGTCGAAAATACTACCGCGACCAGACCACTGGGAATCCACTGACTGGCGGTCAGGAAGCACATGAAGTTGACGCAGAACAGACACAAGCCCTGAGCCACGCAGATCAGATGCCCGCGACGGTTCATCGGTTGCAGGCGACGGCTGAGCAGCAACAGCGCAAACAGCACCAGCGCGGCGAGGCCGAAGCGATAGACGATCGATACGGGAATCGCCACCACGCCCAGTTGCCATTTCAGGGCAATCCAGGTGGTGCCCCAGATCAGCACGGTCAACAAATACAACGACAGGTTCATGGCGACACTCCTCGATAGGCCTTGAGTGTCTGCCCGAGCCCGGTTTGCGCGCTTGCAGAATCTTGCGCTTTTGTCTGGCGGCAGGCTGGCAGCAAGACGTCTACGGAGTAGGATGCAAGGCGTTGAAGAGAACCGATCATGGCCGCCATCGATACCCTGCAAGTCTTTCAAGCGTTGAACAGCTCGCCGAACGCACGCCTTGTGCACAGCGCCGAGCTCGGTGACGGCTTGTCTGCGGCTTTGTGGACCAACCACCACGATGCGCAGGATTATGAAGCGCCGAGCCATCACACCCTGTCCTGCTACATCGCCGGTGGCACCGGTACCTTTCGTCGCGATCAACCCGGTCAGAAAGGCGGGCCGGACAAGCTGTGCATCCTCCCGGCCGATCACGAGTCAGGCTGGGTGATCAACGGTGATATCCGCTTGGCGCATCTGTATTTCAGCGCCGAACAATTTGCCCTCGGTTGCGTCACGTTGCTCGATCGCGAACCGCGTGAGATGCAGTTGCGCGAGCAGACGTTTCTCGAAGATCCACAACAGGCGCAGCGCTTCCGGCAGTTGCTGACGCTGAATTGGGACGAACCTGCCGAACGCTTGCTGACCAGCAGCCTCGCCCATGAATTGATCAACCATACCTTGCTCAGCCAGGTGGGTGCGCGTCAGGGTTTGCGTTTGAAGGGTGGATTGGCGCCGCACCAGCGTCGGCAACTGGTGGATTTTATCGACACTCAGTTGGCCGAGCCGATCAGCCTCGGACAATTGGCCGGGTTGTGTGCCCTGTCGGAATACCACTTTGCGCGGATGTTTCGCACCAGTTTCGGCCTGCCGCCGCACCAATACGTGCTGGCGCGACGCTTGAGCCGGGCGCGGGAGTTGTTGCGCGGGACGGCGTTGCCGTTGGGTGAGATTGCACTGGCGTGCGGGTTTGCCAGCGCGAGTCATTTCACCAATCGGTTCAAGCAGGTTCTGGGCGGGACGCCGGGCGATTATCGGCAGGCGTTTTTGCGTTGAGCCCTTTTCCCCTCACCCCAGCCCTCCCGAAACGTCGGACCGCCCGTAGGGAGAGGGGGCCGATTGGGGGATGCTCGAGCTTTACACCGACCTGAAAGTGCTCTTCTGAATCC
>NZ_AKJR01000185.1:0-15203 GCF_000282235.1 Pseudomonas sp. GM24
TCATCGGACGCTCCGCGTTCGACTTTTGGGACGCAGAGCGTCCCCGGCTGCATTCCCACGCAGAGCGTGGGAACGATCAACGCAGCTACAGGTGCAACGCATGCCCCAAAGCACGCAACGCCGCTTCCTGCACCGCTTCACCCAGTGTCGGATGCGCATGAATGGTGCCGCCGATGTCTTCCAGCCGCGCGCCCATTTCCAGGCTTTGCGCAAACGCTGTCGACAACTCCGACACGCCAACGCCCACAGCCTGCCAGCCAACAATCACATGATTATCCCGACGAGCGACCACGCGCACGAAGCCGCTTTTCGACTCCAGCGTCATCGCCCGACCATTGGCGGCGAACGGGAAGCTGGAAACAATGCAGTCCAGACCCGCAGCTTTAGCCTCGTCCGGCGTCTTGCCGACCACCACCAGTTCCGGGTCGGTGAAGCACACGGCAGCGATGGCGGTCGGGTTGAATTCACGGGTCTTGCCGCTGATCAACTCGGCAACCATTTCGCCTTGGGCCATGGCGCGGTGGGCCAGCATCGGCTCGCCGCTCAGATCGCCGATGGCGTAAACGTTGCGCATACTGGTCTGGCAGCGGCTGTCGATCTTGATCGCCGAACCGTTCATATCCAGATTCAGCGCTTCGAGGTTCCAGCCCTGGGTATTCGGTTTGCGGCCGACGGCGACCAGCACCTGATCGGTTTCCAGATTGAGGGTTTCGCCCTCGGGATCGCGTACCTGCAAGGTGCCGTCGAAACCCAGCACGCTGTGCTTGAGGTACAGCTTCACGCCCAGTTGCTTCAGTGCGTCATGCACCGGTTGCGTCAGTTCAGCGTCATATGCCGGCAGGATGCGATCCTGCGCCTCGACCACACTGACCTCGGCGCCAAGCTTGCGATAAGCAATGCCCAGTTCCAGACCGATGTAACCACCGCCAACTACGACGAGGCGTTTCGGCACGGATGTCGGCGCCAGCGCTTCGGTGGAGGAGATGATCGGCCCGCCAATCGGCAGGATCGGCAGATTGACGCTGGTCGAACCGGTGGCCAGCACCAAGTGCTCGCACTGGATGCGCGTGTCGCCGACATCCACGGTTTTACCGTCGATGACTTTGGCCCAGCCATTGATGACCTGAACCTTGTTCTTTTTCAGCAAGGCAGCGACGCCGGTGGTCAGGCGATCAACAATGCTGTCCTTCCACTCGACGCTTTTAGTGATGTCGAGGCTCGGCGCGGTAACGCTGATGCCCAGCGCCGAATGCTGGCTGTGGTGCTGGGTCTGGTGAAACTGCTCAGCCACATGAATCAGCGCTTTCGACGGGATGCAGCCGATGTTCAGGCAGGTGCCGCCCAGCGATCGGCCTTCGACCAGAATCGTTGGAATGCCCAGTTGCCCGGCGCGGATCGCCGTCACATAACCGCCAGGGCCGCCGCCGATGATCAGCAGCGTAGTGTTCAGAGATTGCATGCGCGCCTTACTCCACAAACAAAGTGGCAGGTTGTTCGATCAAGCCACGAATGGCCTGGATGAAGAGGGCCGCGTCCATGCCGTCGACCACGCGGTGATCGAAGGAACTGGAGAGGTTCATCATCTTGCGGATCACCACCTGGCCTTTGACGACCATCGGCCGTTCGACGATTTTGTTGACGCCGACGATCGCCACTTCCGGCAGGTTCAGCACTGGCGTGCTGACGATGCCGCCCAGCGCACCGAGGCTGGTCAGGGTGATGGTCGAACCAGACAACTCGTCGCGGCTGGCCTTGCCATTGCGTGCGGCGTTGGCCAAACGCGAGATTTCCGCAGCGCTGTCCCACAGGCTGCGCGCTTCGGCATGACGCACCACGGGCACCATCAGGCCGACATCGCTTTGCGTGGCGACGCCGACATGCACCGCGCCGAGGCGAGTGATGACCTGGGCTTCGTCATCATAACGGGCGTTCATCTGCGGGAAGTCGCGCAGGGCCACAACCAGAGCGCGGACGAGGAACGGCAGCAAGGTCAACTTGCCACGGCTGGCGCCGTGTTTTTCATTGAGATGCGCGCGCAGTTCTTCAATCGCGGTGACGTCGATTTCTTCGACGTAGCTGAAGTGTGCGGCACGCTGGGTAGCGTCCTGCATGCGCTGGGCGATCTTGCGGCGCATGCCGATGACTTGAATCTGTTCTTCGTCGTTACGTTGGGCGTAAGCGGCGGCGACTGGTGCTGAAACGTTGGACTGACCTTGTGCCAGATAGGCTTCAAGGTCTTCGTGCAGCACGCGACCGGCCGGGCCAGTGCCGCGTACCAGGCGCAATTGAATCCCCAGATCCAGCGCGTGTTTGCGCACGGCTGGCGAAGCGAGCGGGCGTTCGTCCGCTTCGCGAGCAACCATCGGGCCTTGGCAAACAGCAGCCGGACGCGGGGCGGCTGGAGCAGGTTTACTTTCAACAACGGCTTCAACTTTCGGCGCCGCAGGTGCTTCTTTGACCGGCGCGGGTGCGGCGGACTCTTTCAAGTTACCGGCACCTTCAACCTCAATGCTGATCAGCACACTGCCAACCGCCATCACCTCACCCGGCTGACCGCCGAGCGCAATCACTTTCCCGTGCACTGGCGACGGAATATCGACCATCGCCTTATCAGTCATCACATCCGCCAGCACCTGATCTTCAACTACCAGATCGCCAACCTTGACGTGCCACTGCGACAGTTCTACTTCTGCGATGCCTTCGCCGATGTCCGGCATCTTGATAACGTGCGTGCCCATTCAGACCTCCATGACCCGTTTCAACGCCGCGCCCACTCGGGACGGCCCTGGGAAATACGCCCACTCCTGCGCGTGCGGGTAGGGGGTGTCCCAACCGGTGACGCGTTCGATCGGCGCTTCCAGGTGATGGAAGCAATGCTCTTGCACCAGCGACACCAGCTCGGCGCCGAAACCGCAGGTGCGGGTGGCTTCGTGTACCACCACGCAGCGGCCGGTTTTCTTTACCGACTTGACGATGGTTTCCAGGTCCAGCGGCCACAGGCTGCGCAGGTCGATGACTTCTGCATCCACGCCGCTTTCTTCGGCAGCGACTTGCGACACGTAAACGGTGGTGCCGTAAGTCAGCACGGTGACGTCCTTACCCGGACGGGTAATCGCCGCGACGTCCAGCGGTACGGTGTAGTAACCGTCCGGAACCTGGGCTTGCGGGTGTTTCGACCACGGCGTTACCGGGCGGTCGTGGTGGCCATCGAACGGGCCGTTGTACAGGCGTTTCGGCTCAAGGAAGATCACCGGGTCATCGTTTTCGATGGAGGCGATCAGCAGGCCTTTGGCGTCATACGGATTGGACGGCATCACCGTGCGCAAGCCGCACACCTGGGTGAACATCGCCTCGATGCTCTGGCTGTGGGTCTGGCCGCCGTAGATGCCGCCGCCGCAAGGCATGCGCAGGGTCATCGGCGCGGTGAACTCGCCGGCCGAGCGATAGCGCAGGCGCGCCGCTTCGGAAATGATCTGGTCGGAAGCGGGGTAGACGTAGTCGGCGAACTGAATTTCGGCGACCGGGCGCAGACCGTAGGCGCCCATGCCGACGGCAACGCCGACGATACCGCTTTCCGAGATCGGTGCGTCGAACACCCGCGAGGTGCCGTACTTGGTCTGCAGGCCTTCGGTGCAGCGGAACACGCCGCCGAAGTAGCCGACGTCCTGACCGAACACCACGACATTGTCGTCACGCTCAAGCATCACATCCATGGCCGAGCGCAGGGCCTGGATCATGGTCATGGTGGTCGTGGTCATGGCGGTTTCCAACTGAATATTGTTGTTGTGATCGTTCATGTCAGATCCCCAACTGCTGACGCTGGCGCTTCAAGTGCTCCGGCATCTCTTTGTAGACGTCTTCGAACATGGTTGCGGCGCTTGGAATCTGGCCGCCGGCGAGGGTGCCGTACTGTTCGGCCTGTTTCTGCGCGGCAATCACTTCGGCTTCGAGCTCGGCGCTGACGGCAGCGTGCTCTTCGTCAGACCAGTGACCGACCTTGATCAAGTGTTGCTTGAGGCGGGCGATCGGGTCGCCGAGCGGGAAGTGGCTCCAGTCATCGGCCGGGCGGTATTTCGACGGATCGTCGGAGGTCGAGTGCGGACCAGCGCGGTAGGTGACCCATTCGATCATGGTCGGGCCGAGGTTGCGGCGGGCGCGTTCAGCGGCCCAGGCAGAGGCGGCATAAACTGCGTAGAAGTCGTTGCCATCCACGCGCAGCGAAGCGATGCCGCAACCGACGCCGCGTCCGGCGAAGGTGGTGGCTTCACCACCGGCGATGGCCTGGAAGGTCGAAATCGCCCATTGGTTATTCACGACGTTGAGGATCACCGGCGCACGATAAACGTGAGCGAAGGTGAGGGCGGTATGGAAGTCCGATTCGGCGGTGGCGCCGTCGCCGATCCATGCCGAGGCGATTTTCGTGTCGCCCTTGATCGCTGAGGCCATGCCCCAGCCGACGGCCTGAATGAACTGGGTCGCGAGGTTGCCGGAGATGGTGAAGAAACCGGCTTCCTTGACCGAGTACATGATCGGCAACTGGCGGCCTTTGAGCGGATCGCGCTCGTTGGACAGCAGTTGGCAGATCAGGTCGACCAAAGGCACTTCGCGGGCCATCAGGATGCTTTGCTGGCGGTAGGTCGGAAAACACATGTCGTCGATGTTCAAGGCCAGGGCCTGAGCGCTGCCGATGGCTTCTTCGCCAAGGCTTTGCATGTAGAACGACATTTTTTTCTGACGCTGGGCGACCACCATGCGGTTGTCGTAGATGCGCGTCTTGAGCATGGCGCGCATGCCTTTACGCAGAATCTCGACCGGCACGTTTTCGGCCCATGGGCCGAGGGCGTTGCCCTGATCGTCGAGCACGCGAATCAGCCCACGCGCCAGGTCGGCGGTGTCGGCAGGTTCGACGTCGATGGAAGGTTTGCGCACCGTACCGGCATCGGTCAGATGCAGGTAGGAAAAATCGGTTTTGCAGCCTGGACGGCCCGAGGGTTCAGGGACGTGCAGACGCAGCGGTTCATACGCTTGGGTCATGGCTTCTACGCTCGATCTTGTGAATTTCTTGTAGTGAGCTGGCAGTCATTCTTCGGTAGAAGAAATCTTGTCCTACAACAATCATAGGCCCGGGCAAGAAGAATATTTATCTCTGTTTCGTTGCGCTGGAGGCGATTTGCAGATAGAAATTCTGCATAAACATAAAAAACAGGTGGTTTTGTCTCATGCGCAAACTGGACCGTACCGACATCGGCATTCTCAACAGCCTTCAGGAGAATGCGCGCATCACCAACGCCGACCTCGCACGCTCGGTAAACCTGTCGCCAACGCCGTGCTTCAATCGCGTCAAGGCAATGGAAGAATTGGGGCTGATTCGCGAGCAGGTCACGCTGCTGGATGCTGATCTGCTGGGGCTGCATGTGAACGTGTTTATTCACGTCAGCCTGGAAAAGCAGGTCGAGGAAGCGCTGCAGCATTTCGAAGAGGCGATCTCCGATCGCCCGGAAGTGATGGAGTGCTACCTCATGGCCGGAGACCCGGATTACCTCATCCGGGTCCTGGTGCCGACGATTCAGTCGCTGGAACGCTTCATGATGGACTTCCTCACCAAGGTTCCCGGTGTGGCGAATATCCGATCGAGCTTTGCGCTCAAACAGGTGCGCTACAAGACTGCATTGCCCTTGCCAGCGAACGGCCTGACGCTAGGTAACTGAAGTCAGATGTAGTCATATCGGTAATCGAGTTCCGCGGTATAGAGGGTTTGTTGGACGGTAAAGGTTTGCTCCCAGGGCGCCAGTTCATTGGCCGGATGAAATACCAGCACGGTTTCGTTGGTGGCCGAGCCAGCCTCATTGGTAAAGCCTGGGGTTCCAGCATGCTGATGTTTCCAGCGCTCCCACAGCAAGTCGAGGTAGCAGTGGTGCAGGAAGAATATCGGATCGTTGGGTGAGGAGGCTTGTGCCATGCTGCCGCCAATCCAGGCATGTACCGGATTGTGCAAAAGGCTTTCCGAAATGTTTTCCCAGCCGCTTTCATTCATCCAGTAAGGCGTTCTGTTCAGGGCCGAAATAACATCCAGCGGGGTGGGCAGTGCGCCGCTTGCCCCCAGATTTCGACGAATGCCGGTGTTGCCAACGCCCTCGTCCCAGACCCTGACATCGAATTGCGAGTGCTCCCTGGAAAACGCGCCGCTGGTGACACGCTGATCTTGCAGGTTGTCACCGTTTGACCCCATGAAGTCCGAGGTGAAGGGGTTGTCCGCTCCGGTCAGTTGCCAGTTCCAGTAGGGCAGGGTGATGGTCGTGTCACTGGCGGCGGACTGCAGGGCCAGTTCGAACTGGCGAATCAGAACTCGATGCCACGGATAGAACAGCGGACTCAGATGCGGATTGGGTACCAGCGGATTGCCCCGGCCCATCGAATTCTTGTGGATCTGCACAAAGTCATCGTAGCGGCTCTGCTGTCCGGGGCGCAGGACGCTGTCGACGTTGTTTTTCAGCCTCAGGATGGCATCGATGAATGCGGATTTCTGTTGCGCGGTCATGTCACGGTGATTACGACGAATATCCATATTGCGAAAACTCCATTGAATGTTTGCCCAATGGAGTCTGCTCGCTTACAGGATTTTCACCAGTTCATCACTGTCGCCAGTGTTCGTAGGAAAAATAATCCTGCAATGGGGCGGGTGGTTTTTTCCTATAGGGAATTGAGCGGAATCTTCAGGTAAACCACACCGTTTTCCTCCGCCGGTGGCAAATTCCCCGCTCTCACATTGACCTGAATCGCTGGCAGCAGCAGCGTCGGCATGCCCAGCCCGGCGTCACGTTTTGTGCGCATCTCGACGAACGCTGCCTCATTGATGCCGTCGTGCACATGAATATTGCTCTTGCGCTGTTCGCCGACAGTGGTCTGGCACTGCGCGTCGCGGCCCTCGGGCGGGTAATCGTGGCAAACGTAGAGTTTCACGCTGGCGGGGAAGGCCAGCAGTTTGTGAATCGAGTTGAACAGCTGATGGGCGTTGCCGCCGGGAAAGTCGCAACGCGCGGTGCCGACATCCGGCATGAACAGGGTGTCGCCTACCAAAATCTGCTCGCCATCGATCAGATAGGCCATGTCAGCCGGTGTATGCCCCGGCACATGCAGGGCAGTGGCTTTGAGATTGCCGATCCGGAATGACTCGTTCGGCGCAAACAGGTGATCGAACTGTGAGCCATCAACGCAGAACTCCGGCTCCAGATTGAACAGCGCCTTGAACACGTTCTGCACTTTGCTGATCGATTCGCCAATGGCGATTTTCCCGCCCAGCTCTCGGCGCAGATACGGCGCGGCGGACAGGTGATCGGCGTGGGCGTGGGTTTCCAGCAGCCACTGCACTTGCAGGTTGTGGGCGCGAACGAAGGCGATGATTTTGTCGGCCTGGGCGGTGCAGGTGCGCCCGGCGGCGCCGTCGTAATCGAGTACCGGATCGACGATTGCACATTGCCCGCCGTCGGCTTCATAGACCACATAGCTGTAAGTCGAGGAGGCGGGGTCGAGGAAAGCTTCAATCTGCGCGGGCATGGACACCAACCTGAACGAGGAAAATGGGTTGCAACACTTTATCTAAAAACATAATGTTCGCAGCTTAAGTGACCTTGAAGGCATCGTGCAAATGCAATCCAGTCTGACCGAATGTGAAGTCGCCCAACTGCGCGCTTCGGCCTCCAAGGCCTGCGCCTTGCTCAAGGCCATGGCCAATGAGGATCGCCTGCTGATCCTCTGTCAACTGACCCAGGGCGAACGCAATGTCGGCGAACTGGAAAAGATGACCGGTGTGCGCCAGCCGACGCTGTCGCAGCAACTGGGCATCCTGCGCGATGAAGGGCTGGTCGCGACCCGTCGTGAGGGCAAATACATTTTCTACGGCCTCGCCAGTCCGGAAGTCATTCAGGTCATGAAAACTCTCTCCGGACTGTATTGCGGGGCAGTGCTGAAAAGTCTCGGCCATCAATAAATGCCAGCCAACACACAACCCCTACAATGGATTTGTGTGAAGGCTGAGAAATCCTTGCGTGCAGCAAAAGGAACAAGCAATGAACGATCAACACTGGGGCCCATCCATCAGTGCGGACATCGTGGTCATCGGCGGCGGTACGGCCGGTATCGGTTTCGTCGCCAGTCTGCTCAAACGTGATCCGGCTCTGAAAGTTACCGTGATCGAACCCAGCGCCCAGCATTACTATCAACCGGCGTGGACGCTGGTCGGCGGTGGTGCCTACGACGTCAAAGACACCGCACGGCCGATGAACAAGGTCATGCCAAAGCAAGCGAACTGGCTGCAAGCGGCAGTCACCGCGATCGACCCGGACAAACGCCAACTCACCCTCAACGATCAACGTACCGTCAGCTATCAGAACCTGATTGTCTGCCCCGGCCTGCGTCTGGCCTGGGAGAAAATCGAAGGTTTGCAGGAAAGCCTCGGCCAGCACGGCGTCACCTCCAATTACAGCTATCAGCATGCGCAGTACACCTGGGATCAGGTGCAGAAACTGCGCGGCGGCAAAGCGCTGTTCACCCAACCGGCGATGCCGATCAAATGCGCCGGCGCGCCGCAAAAGGCGCTGTACCTGTCCTGCGATCACTGGCGTAAAAACGGTGCGCTGAACAATATCAATGTCGAATTCAACCTGGCCGGCGCCGCGCTGTTCGGTGTGGCGACGTTTGTTCCGCCGTTGATGAAGTACATCGAAAAGTACAACGCGCAGTTGGCGTTCAATTCGAATCTGGTCAAGGTCGACGGCCCGGCGAAAACCGCGTGGTTCGAGATCAAGGATGCCGATGGCAATGTCATCCGCGAGGCGAAAACCTTCGATCTGCTGCACGTCGTGCCGCCGCAGGTTTCGCCGGATTTCATCGCACAAAGCGCGTTGGCCGACGCCGCCGGCTGGTGCGAAGTCAACCCGCACAGCCTTCAGCATCCGCGCTATCCCGAGGTATTCGCACTCGGTGATATCTGCGGCACCAGTAACGCGAAAACCGCAGCTGCCGTGCGCAAGCAAGTCGTTGTGGTCGCGGAAAACCTGCGGACCCTGCGCAAACAACAACCGCTGCCGCTGAAGTACGACGGCTATGGTTCCTGCCCGCTGACGGTGGAGAAGGGCAAGGTGATCCTCGCCGAGTTCGGTTATGCCGGCAAGTTGCTACCGACTTTTCCACTGGATCCGACCGTGGCGCGACGTTCGGCATGGTTTCTCAAGGCAACCTTGCTGCCGTGGTTCTACTGGAACGGCATGCTCAAAGGCCGCGAGTGGCTGACTGGTCTGTCCAAGGTTGACTGAGAAAACCCTATGTTGCTGGCAAGTCTGTTTGGCGTGGTGATGGGGTTGGTCCTTGGCTTGACCGGGGCCGGCGGCGGGATTCTTGCGGTGCCGGCACTGGTGCTCGGGCTTGGCTGGACGATGACGCAAGCGGCGCCGGTGGCGCTGTTTGCGGTCGGCAGTGCGGCGGCGGTCGGTGCCATCGACGGCCTGCGTCATGGCCTGGTGCGCTATCGCGCGGCGTTGTTGATTGCGGCGTTGGGTGCGGTGTTCTCGCCGTTGGGAATCTACTTCGCGCACCAGTTGCCGGAGAAAATCCTGATGATCCTGTTCAGTCTGCTGATGGTCATGGTGGCCTGGCGCATGCTGCGCCGCGAGCGTCAGCAGGAGGGGCCGAGCGATCACGGTCACGCCAGCTGGGGTCAGAAAAATTGCATGCTCAATGAACAAACCGGGCGCTTCGACTGGACCGCTAAATGCACTGCTACGTTGGCGGCACTGGGCGCAATTACCGGCGTGGTGTCCGGATTGCTCGGTGTCGGCGGCGGCTTTTTGATCGTGCCGGCGTTCAAGCAACTAACCGATGTGCAAATGCGCGGGATTGTCGCCACATCGTTGATGGTGATCAGCCTGATTTCGGCGATTGGCGTGATCGGCTCGTTCCACGCCGGTGTGCGGATTGACGGGCAGGGCGCGGCGTTCATCGTCGCCAGCATTGTCGGCATGATCATCGGGCGCAAGCTCTGTGCACGGGTGCCGGCGCGGGCGTTGCAGGTGGGATTTGCCAGTGTCTGTCTGGTGGTGGCGGGGTATATGTTGTTGCGGGCGTGAGTATTGGAAGATCAAAAGATCGTCCGATCGCGGCCCGAGCCTTCGGCAGCTCCTACAGGGATTGCGTAGTGAAACGAGGCTGCGATCTTTCAGGTTGTTACAACACCAAGTGCGGCAACCACAGCGAAATTGCCGGCACGTAAGTCACCAGCATCAACACCAGGAACAGCACGGCATAGAACGGCAGCAGCGCTTTCACGGTGCTCTCGATACTGACCTTGCCCACCGCCGAACCGACAAACAGCACGGCACCCACCGGCGGCGTTATCAATCCGATCCCCAGGTTCACCAGCATGATCATGCCGAACTGCACCGGATCGACGCCGATGCCGAGAATCACCGGCATCAGGATTGGCGTCAGGATCAGGATCAGCGGCGCCATGTCCATCACCGTGCCGAGCAACAGCAGCATGACGTTGATGCACATCAGGATCACGTAGCGGTTGTCCGACAGGGTCAGGAACAGCGTGGTGATCTTCGCCGGGATCTGCATCAGGGTCATGATGTAGCCGAAGCTCGCGGCGAAACCGATCAGGATCATCACGATCGAAATCGTCCGCACTGTGCGGTGCATCAGTTTCGGCAGTTCGCGCCACTTGTAGTCGCGGTAGATGAACATGGTGACGAAGAACGACCACAGCACGGCGATGGCCGCCGATTCGGTAGCGGTGAAGATGCCGGACAGGATGCCGCCGAGGATGATCACCATCGCCATCAGGCCCCAGAGGGCTTCGCCGACGATTTTCAACGCCTGGCGCATCGGGATCACTTCACCTTTGGGATAATCGCGTTTTCTCGCGAAAATCAGGCATAGCACCATCAGGCAGGCACTCATCAGCAAGCCCGGCACGATGCCCGCCATGAACAGCGAGGCAATCGAAACCGTGCCGCCGGCGGCCAGGGAGTAAAGCACCGAGTTATGGCTGGGCGGGGTCAGCAGCGCTTGCACCGAACCGCTGACAGTCACGGCGGTGGAGAAATCCCGTGGATAGCCCTTGCGTTCCATTTCCGGAATCAGCACCGAACCCACCGACGCGGTGTCGGCCACCGACGAACCGGAGATCGCGCCGAAAAAGGTCGAGGCGACAATGTTGACCAGTGACAGACCGCCGCGGACAAAACCCACCAGCACCCCGGCACACGCCACCAATCGACGCGACATGCCGCCCTCGGCCATGATCGCCCCGGCCAGGACGAAGAACGGAATGGCCAGCAGCGAGAATTTGTTCACCCCCGAAGCGACCTGGATCATTACCGCCTGGAACGGAATGTCGATCCACCATGCACCGATCAGGGCGGCCGCGCCGAGCGCGTAGGCGACCGGCATGCCGATCAGGATCAATACGATAAAACTGCCCAGCAGAATCAGAGCGTCCATTAAGCGGCACCTTCACTTTCTTCAACCAGATCGAACTGCACGACCCGCCGTTTGCTCTGGTCACCGAGCAAGAGTTTTTCCAGCACGAAAACCAGCGTCAGCAAGCCGCCCACAGGAATTGGCAGATAGGTCACGCCAACGCGCAGATCGGGCAGGGCTGCCATGAACTGGTTCCAGGTGGACATGCACAGCTTGGCGCCCCAGATCGTCATGAAGATGCAGATCGCCGCCATGAGCAGCTGTGAAAATATCGCCGCTGCAGATCTCAGTTGTGGAGGCATGCGATCGGTGAGCATGGCCACGGCCATGTGCGCGCCGGCGCGGTAACTGGCGGCGGCACCGATGAAGGTAAACACCATCATCAACAGGATCGCCGTGGGCTCGGGCCAGCTCGAACCGGTGCCCAGCACGTAGCGGGCGAACACGCCCCAGGGAATCATCAGGGAAATCGCCAGGACGGAAAGGCCGGCGACCCAGATGCACGTCATGTAGATCTTGTCGTTGATACGCAGCAGTAGATTCTTCATCGGGTTCCACCGTAACCGGGTGCGCCGCAGTCATCGGGCGCACCGGGCCTTGTTCATGAGGACGGAGCGGGAGGCGTTACTGAACGGCTTCGATTTTCTTGATCAGGTCGGCATACTTCGCGCCGTACTTTTCCCGCACCGGTGCGGTGGCGTCGTAGAAGGGTTTTTTGTCGACCTCGATGAACTCGACGCCGGCGGCCTTGAGTTTTTCTTCACTGGCAGCGGACTTCTTGTCCCACAGCACGCGCTCTTCGGCCTGGGCAGCCTTGGCGGCAGTCTTGACCAGCGCCTGTTGATCCGGGGTCAGTTTTTCCCAGGTGATTTTCGACATCACGATCGGCTCTGGCAGGATCAGGTGGCCCGTGAGGCTGTAGTACTTCGCATTCTGGAAGTGGTTGTGTTCGAGCAGGGTTGGCGGGTTGTTTTCCGCGCCGTCGATCACGCCGGTCTGCAGGGCACTGAAGATCTCGCCAGTGTCCATGGCGATGCCGTTACCGCCCATGGCGTTCATCATGTCGATGAACATCGGGTTGCCTTGCACGCGGATTTTCATGCCCTTGAGGTCTTCGAGCTTGCGCACCGGTTTCTTGGTGTAGACGTTGCGCGTGCCGCCGTCCATCCAGGCCAGGGCCACCAGGCCGAATTCGGAGTTGGTGATCTTGTCGAGGATCTCGTCGCCCACTGCGCCGTCGATAACGTTACGCATGTGTTGATGGTCGCGGAAGATGAACGGCATGTTGAACACGTTCACGTCCGGGACCACGGGGCCGACGATACCCAGGCTGACGCGAGACAGCTGTACGGCGCCGACTTGCATCTGCTCGATGACTTCTTTTTCGGAGCCCAGCACACCGCCGGGGAAGTATTGGAAGGTCAGTTCGCCGTTGGTCTCCTTGGTCAGCGTCTTGCCCATGTTTTCTTCGGCCACCACGGTTGGATAACCGGCGGGGTGAATGTCAGCGAATTTGAGTTGCAGGGCCTGAGCGGCGCCAGTGAAGGTAACCATCAGCGGGAGTGCAGCGGCCAGCAAGGTGCGTTTGAAGTTCATGGGGGTGAGTCTCCAGTCTTGTTATTTTTGTGTTCAAGGCGCAGCGGTGCAGTACAAGCGGGTATTACAGGGAATCGTTGAACAGCGGCTCCGGCAGGCCTTTGACGTTGGGGTTGAGGGCGAAAACGCCGCCGGCCAGGGATTGCGGATCGTGGTCATCGCCGGGACGAATCGAGGTGACGAAGAGGGTGTCCATGCGGCTGCCGCCGAAGGCACACATCGTCGGTTTTTTCACCGGCACTTCCAGCGAGAAATCAAGACGACCGTCCGGGGCAAAGCGGTGGATGAGGCCGGCATCGTTGGCGCAGATCCAGTAGAAACCTTCGGCGTCCACGGCGGCTCCATCGGGACGGCCGGGAAAGTGGTTCATGTCGACGAAGACGCGGCGGTTCGACGGTGTGCCGGTCTCGGTGTCGTAATCGAACGCCCAGATCAGTTGTACGTCGGGATGCGAATCTGACAGGTACATGGTCTTGCCGTCAGGGCTGAAACCGAGGCCGTTGGGCACGATGAAACCGTCGAGTTGCGCTTCGATGACGCCAGACTGCCCGGCACCGTAGCGGTAGAGCCGGCCTTCGGGCGCGTTCAGGCCCATGTTCAGCACCATGCTGCCGGCCCAGAAGCGGCCCTGACGGTCGCAACGACCATCGTTGAGGCGCATGTCGTCACGGTTGTGCTCGACACTCGCGAGCAGCTCGCTGTCGAGGCTGCCGTCGCTGTGCGGGTGCAGGTGGAAGAAGCCGCTTTCCATGCCGGCGACCCAGCCGCCACGGCTGTGGCGGGCGATGCAGGCGAGCATCTGCGGGGTTTTCCAGGCATGCACATGGCCGGTCTCGGCGCTCCAGCGTTGCAGCCCGCCGTTGGCAATATCCACCCAGTACAGTGAGTTTTCCTCTGCTACCCAGACCGGGCTTTCGCCCACGGCGTTGCGCGCATCGACGATCAAATCGGCTTGCATACTCATTCCCTTGCGTCGTTGTCAGAGTGATCAGTCGCCGAACGGACCTGCGGCGACAAACGCGCCGCCCTGATAGATCCGCGCCGGATCATCGGCGGCCGGCATTGGCTGCGCTTCGACCTTTTCGCGGAACACCTCGGAGCTGTCCTTCGCGGCAAAACCGAGGTGGCTGGCGAATTTGTTGTCCCACCAGACGTCCTTGTTGGCGGACATGCCATAGACCACGGTGTGACCGACGTTTGGCGTGTATAGCGCGCGTTCGAGCAATTGCGTGAGGTCGTCGAAGCTCAGCCAGGTGTGCATCATTCGACGGTTTTGCGGCTCGGGGAACGAGGAGCCGATGCGGATGCTCACGGTCTCGATGCCGTAGCGATCGAAATAGAAACTGGCCATGTCTTCGCCGTAGGACTTGGACAAACCGTAGTAGCCGTCGGGGCGGCGCGCGGAACTGGCGTCGAGTGGTTCATCCTGTTTGTAGAAGCCGATGACGTGGTTGGAACTGGCGAAGATCACCCGCTTGACGCCATGCCGGCGCGCGGCTTCGTAGATGTGAAACACACCGCAGATGTTGGCGCCGAGGATTTCTTCGAAGGGCCGCTCGACGGAGACACCGCCAAAATGCAGGATCGCATCGACGCCTTCGACCAGTTGGTGCACGGCGTGTTTGTCGGCCAGATCGCAGACCACGATTTCTTCACGATCATCGATGGCCGGGGTGAGGGCGGCGATGTCCGACAGGCGCAGGACATTGGCATAAGGGCGCATCCGTTCGCGCAGGACTTTGCCCAGGCCACCGGCGGCGCCGGTCAGCAGCAGACGGTTGAACGGGGCGCGGGGAGTAGAGGTAGACGTCATGGCAATCCCTTACACGTTGTTATTAGGTTTGTTGTAGGTTGTCGTATGACTGCGCTGAAGTATCGGTAGGGTTTCCGGAACTTGTCAACGCGACTTTTGGTGTAAATGACGGAAGGGGCTCATTCACTTTTCAATCACCGCGACTCCTGCGTTGCAATGCAATCTCCTTGTGGGAGCGAGCCCGCTCGCGAAAGCGGTGTATCAATCAACATCAATGCTGAATCTGCCGCCGCCATCGCTGGCAAATCAGCTCCCACAGGTATCAGCGTTGTTTTCAATTACCGCATTCACCACAAAATCCTGTGGGAGCTGGCTT
>NZ_AKJR01000186.1:0-15634 GCF_000282235.1 Pseudomonas sp. GM24
CCCTAAGCAGCCGTTACCGCAGCAACGGATATGCACCCGCCCAACCAGAACCTGGTCGGCCCGAAGGCCGCCACGTTCACTCCGCCTCCGGATCCACCTTGTTCTGGCTCAAATACCGATTCAACACATCATCCTGCCCAGGCACAGAAGCGTCCCCCGCCACCTGCCACAACCGCCGCTCAATCCCCTGCGCCACCATATGCCCCACCGCCGCCTCAATCGCCGACAACACACAAAGCTGCGCCGGCTCATTCGTCGTATACCCAACCTCAGCCTCAAGCAACTTCTTGAACTCGATAAACTTGAAAATCCCCGCACTGCGCGCCACCGAATAAATCGTCTTGCTGGTCATCACATTCGCCAACACCTGCCCACTGCGCACATCCACCGCACGCAAGTTCACAGTCACCTGATCCACCCGATACTCACGCTGCAAATCAATCCCCAGATACCGCGCCCCTTCCCCACCGCTACGCACATTGGTGTCATAGGCGATGATCCCGCCTTCGAGCATCATGTTCGCCGCCTGCAACGGTGGCAGCTCACCCTGAATATTCACCGGCGTATTCGGCTTCTTCTGCGACGCACGAATAATCTTGCGCTCGGTCAACAGGTTCTGCAGCCCTTCCCGCTCCAGCACGACAAACCAGCCACTGGCCTGCATCGCGTCCATCAACATCGACGCCGCGCCCTGGGTCACGCTGGTGGAAAACGAACTCGCCGGCGTCGGTTTGTACTGCCCGGTCTGATCCCGGAACCCGTACACCACCGCCATCAACCGGCCCTTGGGTCGCGGCATCTTCAGCAAGTCGTAATAAGTCGAGGCCCTTGGAGTCAGGGTCGGGGTTTCGGTGTCCTGCTCGGCCGACATCGGCTCACGCAGACTGCACCCTTGTAATGTCGCCAACAGCAGCCCTAACGCGATGATCTTTTTCATGTCCGTCACTCCCCGGAACCGTCAGCCCGTCATGGGTTGAGGCCGTTCACCTGAATTTCCGAAACCTCACCGGTCGCTCGATCGGTCACTTCAATGCTCAGTGCCCCGGAGTCGTCGATGACGTTGACGATAAAAGAGTCAGTGGACAGGCTCCCCGTGTTGCCGGTGGAGATGTTGTCCAGCAACTGCCCTAGCAGCCGCGATTGCAATTGACTGGTGAAGCGCTCCAGCGCCGACGTCCCGGCCACTGCCGAGCGGCTCTGGATGTCCGGATCGTCGTGATCGTTTTGCGCCTGAGCGTTGTTGAGCAACCAGGTACCGTTCAGCGGATTGCCGCCGAACGACGGATTGACCGGCGTGTAGACCAGTTCAGTGGCCTGGACAGCGGCAGCGCTGGCGAGCCCGATCAACAACCCCGAGATCCACAATCCGCTGCGCCGTGAGAACGTTGTGCTGTTCATAGTTCGTCCTTCTCAAGGTCGGTGGTGTCCTGCAACAGAGCCTCCAGCTTGCGCTGGACAACCTGGCGTCGAACCCAGTCGGCGGCCGCGTAGGCCTCGTCCTTCAGTTCCACGGTGTTCGGCGGCAGGAAGCGCCGATAAACCAGGCGTTGCTGATATTCCACGGTCACCAGGCTGCCCCAGCGCGCGTCGGGCCGCTCGCGCACCACCAGGTTGAAATCCATCGGGCTGGTGTCGCGCAGGCGTTCACTGAACGAGTAGTAAAAGTCGTGGCCAATGTGCGAGATCGTGTCATCGACGATGAAGCCCATCATTTCGTCTTCTTCACCGGACTGAGCGCAGCCCGCCGCCACGGTGAGAATCAGCGCGCACCACCAGTGGCGAGTCATGGCTGCAACGCCTGTGGCAAATTCGATTGGCCTTTGGCCGGGCCATTGGTGCCTTCAAGAAAGGCTTTTTCGGCGACGAACTGCCAGTCCGAATAACGCTGCATGCCGTCGAAATCCGACCACTGCGTCGGGAAGCCCGATTGCTTCAAAGGCAGCTCGGTCGAAGGACTGTTGAGGCCGGTGATGCGTCCATCGAAACCACGTTGCAGTGCCCATTCACCCTGACCGATCGGGTCTGGATAGAGCTGACGCAGGTGATGCTTGGCCTCGGGAAAACGCTGATCTTCAAGCAGATCCGCCAGTTCTTTCGGGTACTGCGCCAACCCTGGCGAACTGCGGTAATAACTGCGCAACGCCTGTGCGTACTGAGTGCCGACCCAGAGCAACTGGCGTTCACGGTCACGGCGCGAAGCGGTCGACCACAGTTCGCCGGCACTGGCCAGCCCCATGCCCATCACCACAATCAGGAACAGCACGCCCAGGTAGGTGAAGCCACCCTGCTGCGCGCGCTTACCACTCGGAATACTGGCTGCCATCACGCGCCCTCCCGGTAGCACCGCTTTTGATATCAGCCACGCCACCCGCCACACCGTCCGGTGGCGCGATCAGCACCCACTGGTCTTTGCGTTCGGTGATCGGATCGAGTGGCGCGTTGCGCAGGTAACGTTGTTCGATCAGTTGCTCGATGGAATCCGGATACCGCCCGGTGTCGCCGTAAAAGTGATCCAGCGCCTCGCGCATCGCCGACAGGCTCTGGCGCAGGGTGGTTTCCTTCGACGCTTCGAGGCTGTTGAAGTAGCGCGGCAGCGCGATGGTCATCAGCGTGGCGATGATCGCCATCACCACCATCAGCTCCAGCAAGGTAAAACCTTTTTCCCGGCGCATGAGGTTCACCACTCGCGGTAGGCGATGCCGTTGAGGCCCTTGCCCCGGGCGTGGGAGTAGACGTCGAAAACGTCCTCGCCATCGCGCGGGTTTTGAGCCGAACTGTTGTAGGCGCGCACGCCCCAACCCCCTTCGTCATCACGTTTGGCCGGCACCAGCGGATCGCGCGGGATGCGGCGTAAAAAGTAGAACTTGGCGCCCTTGGCGCTGCGCACATCGCGCACGCCTTCGACCAGCACTTGCAGATTCGGCGGGTAGCCGCTGCTGTTCAGCGACTTCTCGATGTAGCCGGCATCGAACGCGCGTTTATAGGCGTCGATGCCATCGCGAATCTGGTACAGCGCGTTGCGTAATTCCTGCTCCTTGCCACGCCGCACCAAAGTCTCGGTCAGCGGCGCGGCCATGCTCGCCAACAGGCCGATCAGGGCCAGCGTCACCACGACTTCGATCAGGCTGAAACCGCGTTGGCAGGCGTTCATGATCAAGGCTTCTCGACGGTGACACGGGTGGTGGCCACGGCCGACTCACCGACGGTACGCGGCTGCGCGGCAGGCGACGGCATCACGTAACTCTGCGAACGATCCGGTGCCTGGATGTGCATGCTGGTTTCGGTACCAGTGGAGAACTCCATGTCCGACGGGCTCTGGTACGGCAGGTTGCGCACGATCCGTGGGGTGATCGACAGCACCAGTTCCGATTTGCCGACGGTGTCCTTGTTGCTGCCGAACAGCCGGCCAATCCCTGGGATATCGCCGAGGCCCGGAATCTTGTTGCCGGTGGCGCCGTGATCATTGCGCATCAGGCCGGCGAGGATCTGCGTTTCGCCGTCGTGCAGGCGCAGTGAGGTTTGTGCGTTGCGGGTGTCGACCTGCACCGGGATCGTGCCCTGCCGGGTCGGCTCCAGCGGCGTGGCGTTACTCACTTCGAGAGCAATCTTGATCGCCACTTCGTTGTTCAGGTGCACGGTCGGCTGCACTTCGAGCTTCAGACCGACGTCGAGGTAAGTGACGCTCTCAGTGATCACCGGGCCTTGCGTCGACGGCACCGAAGTCGCGCTGATGATCGGCACGCGCTGACCGATGTGGATCCGCGCCTGCTCACGGTTGCTCACACGAATCACCGGGCTGGCGAGGGTGTTGATGTCATTGTCCTGGGCGTTGATCTTGGCTTGCGGCGACGGCGAGATCGAAATCCGGCTGGAGTTGATGCCTTTCAGTTGATCAAGCAGGGTCACCGCCGAACCGTCGCTGTTGACCACGCCGAAGGTGTTCGGCCATTGCAGCCCTAGGTCGAGAATGCGCTGGGTGGCGACTTCCATCACTTCCACCTCCAGCACCACTTCCGGGTTGGACTGATCTTGCGACTGCAGAAGTTTCTCGGCCATGCGCACGGCGTCTTCGGTGTCGCGCATGGTCAGGGTGTTGAGGCGCTCATCAACGAACACGTCGCGGGTCTTGAGCATGGTTTTGACCATGTTCAGCGCGGTGTTGGCGTCGATGCTGGTCAGGTAGAACGTGCGCATCACCAGTTCCTGGTAATCCTTCACTTTCTGTGGCGAGTCCGGGTAGATGAGCAAGGTGTTTTCGTTCACCACTTTCTGGTGCAACTGGTTCTGTTGCAGCAGCAGGGTCACGGCGTCTTCAATGCGCACGTCACGCACGAAGATCGTCGCTTTCATGTCCGGGCGCAGGTCTTTGTCGAAGATGAAGTTCAGTCCGGCGACCTGCGACAGCACTTCGAAAATGGTCTTCAGGTTGGCGTCGCGAAATTCCAGAGTCACCGGCCGATCAAGCTTGGTGCGCAGTTGCGGATAAGCAATCACGTTGCGGCTCTGCACCAGACGAATGTTGCCTTGCAGCGCCAGCGCGCCTTCGTTGTTGGGGTCGAGTTCGAGGATCTGTTTGACCTGCCGATCAGCGCCGTAGATGTCACCGCGACGCAGGTCGCCACGGGCCAGTTCGAGTTTCTCGTCCATGCTGCGCAGGTAGTCCATCTGCTTCAGGGCATCCTGAGCGCGGCGGTTGTTCGGCTCGATGGTCAGCGCGCGGTTGTAGGCCACCCGCGCCGAGGCGAAATCGCGGCGCGAACGGTCGGTGTCGCCGGTCGTCAGCAACGCGGTGATGGCCTTGGCCCGACCGCTGTTGAGCAGCAAGTGCAGCTCGGTGTCCCGTGGGTTTTCGCGCAGACCTTCCTCGACACGGGCCAGCCCCGCTTCGTACTGACCCTGTTCAATCAGGTCGGCGGCTTCCTTGTTGGCCACTTGTGCAGAACTGCACGCGGCCAGCCCGGCACACAGGCCCAGGCTCATCAGCAAACGGGAACGGTTCATTGCGTACTCCCCACAGACAGGGTCTGCGACAAATGCAAAGGCAGGTAGACCAGACTCAGTTCCAGATCGGAAATGCCGGTGATCTTCCAGGTGTCGTCGATCACATCCCCATTGCGCACGACGTAGATCTTTTCGCCGTTCTGCAAAAACACTTGCAGGTCGCTGCGGTCATGCAGCCTGCCGACGAACTGAAACGGCACCGGTGGCAGGCTCGGGGCTTGCACCACTGTTGCTGGATTGATGGCCATTTCGGTGACCGTGGCCAGAGTCGGCGCGGCCTTCCAGGTCTTGGCGGCGAACAGGTCGCCGGCCGGGCTCAAATCCTTGATCGGGGCGTCTTTGGCCTTGGCGGTGCTGGCCGGCAGCGCGCCACGGGTTTTCCCCGGCGTAGCGACGGCCACTTCGTTGGAATCGGCGTCTTCGCTTGGCGAGAAATATTCCGGCAACCACGCCAGCGCGGCCGCTACGCCGAAGAATGCCAACCAACCTGTCACGCGCTTGGTATTCATCACGACCTCGACAGGTAAAGGGTCATACGGATCCGGCCGTTGAGGTCGGTGTCGCCAATCTTTTTGCGTTGCAACTCGAGGTCTTCCACCACCACCGCCGGCAATTGGCCGAGCAAGGCGTGCAGGAAGCGGCGCAGTTGCGGGTAGCTGCCGCGCACTGGCAGGAGAATCTGATAGCGCGCCAGATGGGTTTTCGGGTCGACGCCGAGGGCATATTCACCGCGCGCCAGGGTGATGTGCTCCTGGGCTGCAAGGGCGTAGATGCGATCGATGGCGACGGTGGCTTGCGGCTGCGCCGGCAGTTTGTTGCGGAAGTCGTCGAGCTGACGCTGTGGCACCACCGGTGGCGCGATGCTGCCGTCTTCAACCTTGGCCAAGTACTCGGTGGCTTCCTGAGTCTGCTGGCTCAGGTGCTGCAATGATTGCCAACCCGGCAGCAAACCACCGAGTGCCCAAGCCACGGCGATCAGCAGCAGCGCCAGCCCGGCCAGGCCCGGAACACCGAGACCTTGCAGGTATTCGTGGACGATCAGTCTAGGGATTCGCATCGCCAATCTCCCAAGTCGCCGACAGGTTGAATTGCACCGGTTGTTCCGGCGATTTGACGACGATTTCGTGGCTCAGCAGCGACACGTCCGACAGCTCGTCGCTGGCTTCCAAACGTTTGTGAAAATCGAGCATCGCTTGCAGATCTCGCGCTTCGGCGCTGATGCGTACCTGGCCTTTACGGGCATCCGGGGTCAGGCTCAGCAGCGCGACGTCATCGCGCGGCATCGCTTCGAGCATGGCGAACAGGCGTTCCCACGGCCGGCGCAGTTGCTGTGAGACCTTGCGCATTTCGGCGAGGTTTGCCGCTTGCTCACGGGTTTCCGCCGGGCTCAGGGTGGACTTGGCGCCGCTGTCTCCGGTGAGCTGACGCTGGGTGGTTTGCAGGTGGCCTTGTTGCTGTTCGGTGTGCGCGCCGAGGTGCTGTTGCACGCCGAAGCACAGCAGCGCCAGCAGCACACCGCCACCGAGCAAACTCCAACCCAATGGGCCGGAACGTGGCCGTGGCTGAAAATCGAGGTTAAGGGCGCGCATGTCAGGCCACCGCCCGGGACATGACGTACAAGCCGTCACGCACGGTCATCGAGTCGTCTTCAAGGGTGCACAGTTGCACACCCGTCACGTCCGGATGCGCATCGAGGCGCGCCGGGGCATGCAGATAAACGTTGAAGGCACGTTCGCTGGTCGAGGCTTGCAGCTGCCGTTCGCGACCGATCAAGGCATTCAGCGCCGCGTCGCTGTCGCTGCCGCCCACCGAACGCACGCCAGCCCAGCGCCCTTCCGTCGCCAGCAACAACACACTGCGTTGCGGCTCGGCGACGACAAAGAGGAAGTCGCCGGCATCGAGGCTTTTGTCGAAGCGATTGAACGCCGCCATCAGGTACGGTTGCACCGAGCGCAAACGCAAACCACGACCGCTGACCAGCGTGCGCAGGCGTTCGAGCAAGTCCTGCGGCAAGGCGCTGGCGATGCGGTCGTAACCGGCAGGCTCAGCAGACAACACCAGACTCCACGGCTGAGTCGGCGCGCCAAACAAGTCTTCGAAACACAGTTGGGCAAAGCCGCGCAGCTCTTCAGGACTGCTGATTTGCGCGCTCCACGGCACCAGGCAGAAGCGGCTGAAATGGCCGGAGATGACCACGCTCAATTCGGCACCGGCGCGGGCGTGTTCACCGAGCAGGCGATCAAGGGTGTCCAGCGCCACCGCATAGCTCTGGAAGCCTTCGTCGATGTAGCCGACGCTGCCCAGCCACAGGGTGTCGCTGCCGCGCCGCTGACCGAGGCCAACACCGCTGGCGCCGAGCACGGCGACAAAACGCTCACGCGATAAAAGTGACACGATTGATCTCCTCCAGCGTGGTGCGACCTTGTTCCACCAGCTCCAGCGCCGATTCGCGCAGCAGGCGCAAACCACGGGCACAGGCCAGGGCTTTGATTTGTTTGATCGGTTGGCGCTCGACGATCATCTGGCGCAGCTCGTCGTCGAGGTGCAGCAACTCGGCAATCGCCGTGCGCCCGCGATAACCGCTGCCCCGGCAGTGGCCGCAGCCTTTGCCGTGGACGAAGTGGTAGTGATCGACTTTCTGCGGATCGAGGCCCGAGGCGCGCAGCTCTTCATCGCTTGGATTGACCGGCGCGCTGCAACTGGCGCACACCAGCCGAATCAGGCGCTGGGCGAGAATCGCATTGAGCGCCGAGACCAGGCTGTAGGGGTCGATTTCCATTTGGGTGAAGCGGCCGATCACGTCGAAAACGTTGTTGGCGTGGATGGTGGTGAACACTAGGTGGCCAGTGAGCGCCGATTGCACGGCGATCTGCGCGGTGTCCGGGTCACGGATTTCGCCGACCATGATCTTGTCCGGGTCGTGGCGCAGGATCGAGCGCAAACCCCGGGCGAAGGTCAGGCCTTTTTTCTCGTTGACCGGGATCTGCAGCACCCCCGGCAGTTGATATTCGACCGGGTCTTCGATGGTGATGATCTTGTCCACGCCGTGGTTGATCTCGGTGATCATCGCGTACAGCGTGGTGGTCTTGCCGCTGCCGGTCGGGCCGGTCACAAGGACCATCCCGTAGGGTTCGGCGGCGAGCCGGCGCAACTGACGCAAGGTTTCGTCTTCAAAGCCCAGCGCCTGCAATTGCACGCCGCAGACCTTGTCGGCCAGATCCTGTTTGTCGAGGACACGCAGCACCGCGTCTTCGCCAAAAATGCTCGGCATGATCGACACACGGAAGTCAATCTGACGGCCACTGATGCCGATCTTGAAACGACCGTCCTGCGGCACGCGTTTTTCGCCGATGTCCAGTTCAGCCATGACCTTGACCCGCGAGATCACCTGCTCGGCGAACTCGTTGCCCTGGACTTTGCTGATGTTATTGAGCACACCGTCGATGCGGTACTTGATCACCAGACCGTGGCCGGTGGTGCCGAGGTGGATGTCGCTGGCGTGCATTTTCAGCGCGTCGTAGAGGGTCGAGTTGACCAGTTTCACCACGCTGCTGGCATCTTCGCTGATGCTGGTCAGCGACAGGCTTTGCAGGGTGTCGATTTCATGGTGCGTGTCGCCCTGGGCGTTCAGCGATTCGACGGCGTGGAAGCTTTCTTCGTGACGGGCCAGATAGGCCTTGAGGTCATCGGCGTGCACCAGATGCAGCGGCGCTCCGTGCAGGCAGTCATCGATCCAGGCCAGCCGCGCCGGGTCGAAGGGGTCGGCAAACACGCCGATGACTTCGTCGTTGTGGCGCAGCAGGATGAATTCACGTTTCAGGCATTGTGCGAGGGTGACGCGGTCGAACACCGGCGTCGCCGCAAACAGGCTGTCGGTGTCGAGCACCGGGTAATGCAGGGTGGCGCCGAGGGTGTGAATGAACGGCATCGGCGCCAGTTCACAGAGTACGCCAAGGGCTTCAAGCACGCGTTCGCCGGAGGTGGCGGCCCGCGCCCGGGCCTGGGCAAGCTGTTCACTGGAAAAGCGTTCTGGCGCGCTTTCGGCCAGCAGAGGTTCGACGACAACGGACAGACGTTCCATGGCTTGCTCTCCAACCGGGGCTCAGTGCCCTGTCGGCGCGGCAAACCTTGACGGCAAGTGCCGGAACGTCTGATCGCGCCATTACTCCCCGGTGAGCATTTGATCGTCGTCCGGCGCCATGGATTGCGACTGCCGTCGCCGATCCGCCAACACCCAACTGCCATCGTACAACTGCAACGGGAAGCTCTCGGTCCTGCTCTGGCGTCGTTCGACGAAGCCCTCGGAAGGGCTCGCACCGGGTTTCGCTTCGCGCTTGATGCCCAGAAGGTCGCAGACAGCTCGGGCCAGTTCCGCCAATGGAAACGGTTTGAACAGGATGTGGCTGACTTGCAGTTGCCGCGCCCGCTCACAGACTTCAGCGGTGGGGTGACCTGTTATCAGCACAAAATTACACGTCCTGTTCTGGCGGACCGCGTCGAGCACCTCAAAGCCTTCCATATCGGGCAAGCGGTAATCGAACACCAGCACGTCGGGGGCAAACGTTTCGGCCAAACCGATACCCGTCGCTCCGTCATGTGCAATCCGGACGTCCAGCCCCTGCGCCGACAGATAATCCTGAAGGTTCTGTGCAAGCAGCTGCTCGTCTTCGACAACCAGTACTTTGTTAACCAAGGTCGACTCCTTGAAACAGCAGGTCCGATGACCCCGCCCTGAGAGTGCGCCTTACCAGGGGTAACGCACACTTCATGCCAGGCTGAGCGCCGGTAATTTTATCTCTTCATGTCCTTGAATTTAATGACAATGCCCGCTCGTCCCGGTACCCCGTTCCCCAGAAACGGGGAAGCACCTGAATGGGCATCGAAGCCATTCCCCACTATTGGGGGGGAACCTTCAGTCGTCGTCAATTCGTTCGATCCTGTTCTGCACCCGTAATTGCGCGAGCACCTGACGACGAGCCTGGGTCTGTTGCTGTCGGGCGAGCTCTGCCCTGACTGTATCCAGCCCCTGCAAATCTGGGACATCGGCGGCCTCCAGGTGGTTCGGCAAATAAATCACATGCCAGCCGAACGGTGAGCGCACCGGTTGGCTGGCAAACGTCGCGGCCTCGGCAATCGGCGCGCGCATCTGCATCAAGCGTAGACGCGCTGCGGCCACTGTGGCTGCATCCGCTTGCGCGGGCACGCGGATCAGCAGGTGGCGGGGTTGCAAGGTATTGGCGCGGATCAGCTCGGCAAACATCTGCTGCGCCGCCATTTCCCGGCGGGTGTACTCGGTGAAGGACGCTTCGTCGAAACCGGCGTCCTGCAAGCGCCGGACGAATTTATCCGTGCCGCCGATGGCACTGCGGGTCTGCTCGACTTGCTGAAGCACCACTTGATCGTCGATCTGCACCCCGCGCTTTTGCGCTTCCTGCCACAGCAGCTCTTTGTCGATCAGCGCTTGCAGTGCTGCCTGGCGCAGCTGTTTATAGGCTTTGGGATTACGAATGCTCGCCACGGCGCGACCCTGATCTTCCAGGTATTCGGCGAAGAAGCGCTCAAAGCGAAACCCGGAAATCTCCTCGCCGTTGACTCGCGCCACGGCCGGCTCGTTATTGGCCCACGCCAGCGGCAACCAGCAGGTCAGCAGCATTATCAGCGTTGTGAGCTTCATGATCGGGCCCTCCATTCAGGGGCTGGCAACAATCGGTTTATAGGGGGCGACCAGATAAAAGCGCTGATCCGGCAAGTCCACGGTGACCACATGGGCGCCGCTCAGACCCAGGCGTCGTCCGGGGCCGAAACTCAGGCGCGGGGTCAGGCCGGTGTCGAAGTCGTGCAGGCCTTCCAGCGCCGTCACCAGTTTTTCGCGGCTGGCGTCGCGGCCGGCCTGTTTCATGCCTTCGCTGAGCAGCAACATCGAGGCGTAGGCGCCGACTTGCAGCACCGCATGCTGGGCGCCGAGGCCCTGGCCTTCGCGCAGCAGCGTCAGGGCCATGCGCCCGGTCTGGGTCCAGTCGCTGGGCACGAACGGATAGGCGAGAAACACCCGCCGAGTAAAGCCGTCGGGGACTTGCAGCAGATCGCCGGCCACCTGGCTGGAGGCGGCGAACAGATACGGCACCTGCCCGGCGCTTTGCAGCCGCGTCGCCAAACGACTGAAACCGCCGCCAGTACCCAGATAAAACACCGAGCGCGAACCCAGCGGTAGCGCATCCGCCGTCGGGTCGTAGGCTTGCAGTTGGACTTTTTGCCAGCCGTGATCCTGTAAATACTGGCCGAGGTTTTGCGCAGCCAGCGTTTGTGCAGGATCATCGGGATAGGCAATCAACGTCGGTCCTTGCAGCACACGCAGACTTGCCGTGGCGTAGTCGGCCAGCGCGATCAGTTGCTCGCGCAGGCCGGGCAACGGTTCGAAAATCTGCGGACTGGCCTGCATCGATCCGAGCAACGACAAGGCGCCAATCAGCGGTACGCCAGACTGCTCCAGTCGACTTGCCAGTTCGCTGTCGAGGGCCGGCGCCAGCGGCGCGATCAGGGCGAACACCTGCTCCTGCTCGATCAAACGCTGCAACGCCTGCTCGGCACTGGCGCGGTCCGGGCCGGGATCGATCACCGTCAAGCGCAACTGCCGGCCGTGTATGCCACCGGCCTGATTGATCCGCGCGACACTGCCGTTGAGTACCGCTGCCACTGTCGCGCCCTCCTCGGCCAAAGGGCCTTGGCTGGGCAGCAAGGTGCCCAGGTGCAAAGTCTCGGCATCGAGGCCGGGGTCGCGTTCATCGGCGAGGCGTTTGAGATAGGCAGTGAGGTTGCGCTGATCCTTCATCGACAACAGAAAGCGCGGCATGCTCGGGTCGAGGCGATTGTGGCCGGGGTCGCGGCCCTGCTCGATGACGGTCGCCAGACTGCTCTCGGTGTAGGCCGGATAGCTGCGCCCATTGACCTGTTGCTGGCCATACGTGCTGGTCAGTCGCGCCCAGTTCAGCGGCGGCGGACGCACCCCGCCTTCCGGTCGACCGAGGCCATCGGCGCCATGGCAATTGGCGCACGGCAGGCTGGTTGCCGGCAGCAACACATCTGCCGCACCGACCCGCGCCATGATCGCCTCGCCACTGGCCGACAGACCCAGGCGGTACAGGCGCTTGCCCGCCGCCTCTTCCGGGCTCAGCGGCGCAGCGCCCGCGCCAAGGCTGACGCCAGCGAGCAGGATCAGGGCGAGGACGCGGCTCAGGTTCATGGCGCGGACTCAACGGCCAGCCACGGGCATTGTCAGCAACTGCAAGCGCTGGGCAATGGCGGCGGCCGGGGCGTCGGGACGGATCTTGCTCCAGCGTTTATTGGCGACATCGCCGACGATCAACTGCGTGGAATGCTGCTCGGGCGTCGGCACGATCTGGCCGATGCGGCTCAATACCAGGTCCATCTGCGCTTTGTCGCCAGTAAGAAAAAGCCAATGAGGGTCATCGGAACCCTGCTTCAAGGTGTAAGCCTTGAGCACCGCTGGCGTGTCGCGCAGCGGGTCACTGGTAAGGGAAATAAAGGTGATGTCCTGCGCCTTGTCGCCCAACAGCTCGCGGACTTCCTTGAGCTTTTGCGTGATCAGCGGGCAGGCATCGTTGCAACTGGTGAAGATCACGTTGAGCAGCACTATGCGGTTTTGCAGCGCATCGCTGTAGAAGCGCAACGTCTCGCCGTTCTGATCCTGCAACGGCGTGTCGGTGAACCAGGTTTTCGCGTCGTGGGTGCCTTTGGCCGGCGCAGCAGCCACAGCGGCTGGCGGCTCAGAGACATGGCCTTCGTGAGCGAACGCGACGTTACCGAGAATCCAGAAGCACACGGTCAGGGAGATCCAGTCGAGCAGTCTCATGGCTGTTGCTCCATGGCGATGGCGGTGTGTTTGGCGTGGGTGCGCAGGCCGCTGAGTTTTTCCACTTCCTTGGCCAGCAGCGCCGGATCAGTGAAGCCGTAGTAGCGCATCCAGTGGCGGCTGTCGCCGTCGCCGACGAGGATCAGCGGTTGATGACTCTTCAGGTCGCCGCTGAAACTGCCGAGGCCCTTGAGGGTTTCATTGATCGACTGTGGCGAGCCGGTCAGCCAGCTCCAGCCCGGCCCGCGCTGGAAGGTACGGGCATAATCCTGCAAGCGTTTCGGGTCGTCGCGCTGTGGGTCGATGCTGATCGACACCAGTTGCACTTCGTCGCCAACCCGCGCGCCAAGCTGCTTCTGCACCTTGCCCATGATCGACGAAACCACCGGGCACACCGTGGTGCAACTGGTGTAGATAAAGCTCATAACGACGATTTTGCCCTGCACCAGGTCTTGTTCGAGGCGCACGGTTTTACCGTTCTGATCGAGCAGCGGCACATTGGCGAATTTCACTTGGGCATGCTCTTGGGTGTTGCTGGCCGGGGCTTTGTGCCCGGCGTGTTCGTCGGCCGAATGAGCGTGGACTTGTTGAATGCCAAAGCTCAACAGGCACAGGGTCAGCAGGCCACTGGATGCAAATCGGTTCATGTCGAAACTCCTCTTCAACGGGCCTGGCCGGGGGTGACCCGAACACTGGCAAAGGTCTTGTCATCGAAACCGGCGCCCAGCGATGCCGCACGCACATGCAGGTACCAGGCGCCGCTGCGGTCGAGGGTGATTGGCGCCTCGTACACGCCGTCGGCGACTTCCAGCGCCGCCACTTCACGCGGGTGCGAAGTGGGCGCGAGGTAGTAGCGCAGTTGCACGTCTTTCACGCCGCTGCGCTGGCTTTTGTCTTTGCCTTGCACGATGCGGAAACGCACGACGTACGGGTCGTTGAGTGCCACGGCAGTCTTGTCGAGGAGGAACTCGACTTTCGGCTGGCCGAGGTGTTTTTGCGGTTTGCCGTCAGGCTCAATCTGCGCAGTGAAGCAGTGAATGATGTTCGGTTGGTTGAGCAGGAACGCCACGTCGAAACGCCCCGCTGCCGGCAGCTTCACCCGCGCGCTGTAGAGGCCCGGCGAGACTTCGCGCAGGCTGCGGTCGATGACCATGGCGGCGCGGGCGATCTGGCCACGGTTGGGGTAACCGGACATCGGCGCGTTCATGCCTTCGGCGTAGAAATAGGTGGTGTTGTCGACCGGATTGACCACGAACACCGCGTTGTCATCGCGCGACACCGCCAGGCTTGAGGCCAGCGGCAAATCCCCGGCCAGGCGCGGCGCTTGCGGGCCGGCCTCGAAACCTTGGCTGATCGGCTGGCGGCCTTCGCCGAGGGAGGACAGGTTGATCATGGTGACTTTCGGTGACGCGAGTCCGCGGATGTAGGCGTAGGCCTGGGTGAACACCACTTGGTAGGGTTCGGCGCTGACGTCGAGGTCGTGGATCGCGCTGTTGGTGGAGGCGTCGATAACCGTGGCGCGGTTTTCCAAGGTGTTGAGCACAAGACCGAAGCGTCCGTCGGCGCTGAAGCCCATCGGGCCGAGGCCTTGTTGCAGTTTGATCACCCGGCGGATGGCGTGGGTGCTGGCGTCGATCACGGTGACGGTGCCGTCCTTGCCATCGGCGACGTAGACCGCGCCGGACAGCGCCGAATAGGCGACTGACAGCGGATGCGAGCCGGTTTTGATCTGCTGGACGATGTTCAGGCTGGCGATGTCGATCACGCTGACGGTGCCGTCGTCGCGGTTGCTGACGAAGGCAAAACGGCTGTCCTTGCTGAAGCTGATTTCGTGGTGGCCGCGCCCGGTCTGCAAGTGTTTGAGAGGTTTGAGGCTTTGGCTGTCGATCACCGTCACGCCGGAGTCTTCGGCTTTGCTGGCGTTGTTGCCGACCCAGAGCAGGCGTTCATCCGGTTGCAGTGCCACGCGCACCGGTTGGCTGCCGGCGGCGATCGAGTCGAGGACTTTGAATTGCTCGCTGTCGATGACGGCCACTTCGCCCGCCGTTGGCATCGAGACGAACACACGTTTGTTGTCTTTGGGCGTGACCCAATCCATCGGTGGTTGCTTGAGTTCGATCCGCGCGAGGGTGCTGGTGATGCCGCCCACTGACACCGACGGATCGACCACGGCGATGCTGGCGTCGCGGTTCATCACCAGCAGGAAATAGCTGTTGAGGTCGAGCAACGGCCGCGCGCCGATGTTGGATTTGAGGAACACCCCGACCCGGGCTTTGCAGCTCTTGTCGCGGCCCTGGGCTTGATCGGCGGCGAGGGTTTGCGGATCGACCCAGGCGCCCGGCGCCACCCCGGACAACGGCTGGCCGGAAGCGCTGTCGGTGACGCGGAACTGCACATCGGCGAATTCGCCTTCGCGCAGCTTGCCGTCGGCGGCCAGTGGCTTAAGGTTGAAGTCCACCGCCACACCGTCGCGGTTCAGCGTCTGCTCGCCAGCGGTTTGCGCCAGCGCAATCTCACTCAGCGTTAACAACGCCCCGGCCATGGCTAGGGTGCAAATACCGACGATGTTGATGATCCTGTTCATACCACCCTCCCCTCATTTGCAAACCCATCCCTGTAGGAGTGAGCCTGCTCGCGATGGCGTCATCCGCCTCACCATCCGAAACCGAGTTGTCCCGATCGCGAGCAGACTCACTCCTACATGGGATTTGCATTCATCCCACCCTCTTCATTGCCTACCACGCCCCCTGTGGGAGCTGGCTT
>NZ_AKJR01000187.1:0-34380 GCF_000282235.1 Pseudomonas sp. GM24
GGAGAGGGAACTGACCGAGTTGCCTGATCCGGCTGCACCGATCTGAAAGTCCGGAGTCGAACTCAGACCCTGAAAACCATAAAAACCAGCTCCCTTCCCCCTTGGTTTTCGAACTCAAACCCTGAAAACCCTGAAGATCTGCTCCCTTCCCCCTCGCCCCCTCTGGGGGAGAGGGTTGGGGTGAGGGGGAGCGCTTTTGATCTTTGCCTTAAAGACGTGTGACCGTCCGTAATGCCATCGAAACTTTCCCGAACCGTGCGCAGTCATCAAAAGATAACGGCAACACGAGGACTTTCGACGGGAGGGTGGCATGGCAACGATTCACATCGGTATTTCCGGCTGGCGCTACGAACCGTGGCGCGGGGACTTCTACCCCAAGGGACTGGCGCAGAAACGCGAATTGCAGTTCGCTTCGCGGGCGCTCAACAGCATCGAAATCAATGGATCGTTCTACGCCCTGCAACGGCCGGAGCGCTATGCGCAGTGGTACGCAGAAACGCCCGACGACTTCGTCTTCAGCGTCAAGGCGCCGCGTTTCATCACCCACATCCGCCGCTTGCGCGAGATCGAAAAACCGTTGGCCAATTTCTTCGCCTCCGGGGTGCTGGAACTCAAGGAAAAACTCGGACCGATCCTTTGGCAGTTTCCGCCGAACTTCAAATTCGAGCCTGAGCGCTTTGAACATTTCCTCGCACTATTGCCCCACGACACCGAAGCCGCCGCCACCCTCGCCCATCAACACGACGCTCACCTGCACGGCCACGCCAGCATGAAGGCCTGGCGTAAAAAACCACTGCGCCACGCTGTGGAAATCCGCAACGAGAGCTTCATCGACCCCGAGTTCGTACGCTTGTTGAAGCGCCACAACACCGCGCTGGTGATCGCTGACACCGCGAACAAATGGCCGTACCGCGAAGACCTGACCAGCGACTTTGTCTACCTGCGCCTGCACGGCGCCGAAGAACTCTACGCCAGCGGCTACACCGCACCAGCCCTCAAGCGCTGGGCCGAACGCATCGACGCCTGGCACCACGGTGAGCAACCAAAAGACGCGCACCTGATCGCGCCACGCTTGAAGCCGCGCGCGCGCAAATCCCGTGAAGTGTTCTGCTATTTCGACAACGACATCAAAGTCCGCGCACCGTATGACGCGCGCAATCTGTTGCATCGTTTCGAGCTGGACAAGGACCTCGCCACCACCCCCGGCGAACCCGCTGGCGAAGGAGTGTTGGCATGAGCATTCCAGAACCGGTCGGCTTCACCGATGAAGGCTCGGTGGTCGCGCCCTCGGTCCGCACGTTCACCGTACTGACGGTCAATACTCACAAGGGTTTTACCGCACTGAATCGGCGCTTCATCCTGCCGGAACTGCGCGAAGCGGTGCGCAGCGTCGCGGCCGATGTGGTGTTTCTGCAGGAAGTCCACGGCACCCACGAGCATCATCCCAAGCGCTACAGCAACTGGCCGACAATGCCGCAGTACGAGTTTCTCGCCGACAGCCTGTGGCCGCAGTTCGCCTACGGGCGCAATGCGGTGTACCCGGAGGGCGATCACGGCAATGCGCTGCTGTCGAAATTCCAGATCATCCGCCACGACAATCTCGACGTGTCGATCAGCGGCCACGAAAACCGTGGCCTGCTGCATTGCGTGTTGCGCCTGCCCGGTGATGGCACCGAAGTGCATGCGATTTGCGTGCATCTGGGCCTGCGCGAAAGTCATCGCAACGCGCAACTGGATTTGCTCATGCAACGCCTGGCGGAGTTGCCCAACGACGCGCCAGTGATCGTCGCCGGCGACTTCAACGACTGGCGCCAGCGCGCCGATGCACAACTCAAACCCTGCGGCTTGCGCGAAGTATTCGCCGAGCACCAGGGCAAACCGGCGCGCAGTTTTCCAGCACGTTTGCCGGCGCTGCGGCTCGATCGTATTTACGTACGCAACCTCAAGGCCAGCCAACCGAAGGTCCTGGCCAACCGTCCCTGGTCGCACCTTTCCGACCATGTTCCGTTATCGGTGGAGATCGAACTATGAGCAGCGCGCCGCTGGAGAAATCCGCCGTGGAACCGATCGCCATCAACCCGCCGATCCGTGAGCCCGGCCATGTTGATGTCGAGTACAGCTGGCAGGGCAATAACCGTGTGCAATTACTGGAAAACGGCGAGGAGTATTTCCCTCGTGTGTTCGAAGCGATGCGCGCAGCGAAAAGTGAAATCCTCCTCGAGACCTTTATCGTTTTCGAAGACAAGGTCGGTGCCGAGTTACAGGAGATTCTGATCGACGCTGCCCGGCGTGGCGTGCGCACCACGGTCAGCCTCGACGGCTTTGGTTGCGGCGAGTTGAGCACCGGTTATCTGACCGCGCTGAGCGAGGCCGGCGTGCATCTGCAAATCTTCGATCCGGCACCGAAACGCCTGGGCATTCGCACCAACTGGTTCCGGCGTTTGCACCGCAAGATTGTGGTGGTCGACGGCCTGATCGCGTTTATTGGCGGGATCAACTTTTCCGGCGATCACCTGGCCGATTTCGGCCCCGAAGCCAAGCAGGATTATTCGGTGGAAATTCAGGGCCCGGCGGTCGCCGACATCCATCATTTCGCCCTGCTGCAAAGTGGTCGGCCGGGCCGTGCGCGGTTCTGGTGGCAACGTCGGCGTCAACGTCGCGCGGAGATGGCTTTCGATGACCACGACGGTCAGGTGCGCCTGGTATTCCGCGACAACGACCAGCACCACTCCGATATCGAAGATGTGTATTTGCAGGTACTGCGCCGGGCCAAGCGCCGCGTGGTGATCGCCAACGCCTACTTCTTCCCCGGTTACCGTTTGCTGCGGGAAATCCGCAACGCGGCACGTCGCGGGGTCGAGGTGCGCCTGATTCTGCAGGGTCAACCGGACATGCTGGTGGCCAAACTGGCGGCGCGCATGACCTACGACTACTTGCTCAAGGCCGGCGTGCAAATCCACGAATATTGCCAGCGCCCGCTGCACGGCAAAGTGGCGCTGGTCGACGAAGAATGGAGCACGGTCGGCTCGAGCAATCTCGACCCGCTGAGCCTGTCGCTGAATCTGGAAGCCAATGTGCTGATCCGCGACCGCGCTTTCAATCAGCATTTGTTCGAACGCCTCGACGACCTCAGCCAGAACCACTGCAAAGCCATGGACGCCAGCAAGTCCCCGCGCGGGCGCATCTGGCACATGACCGTAGGGTTTCTGGTGTTCCACTTTCTGCGGCATTTCCCGGCGATGGCCGGATGGTTGCCAGCACATAAACCACGGCTCAAGCCATTTCGAGGGAACACGCCATGAGCCACTCCGAAGCGCACCCGAGCGGCCATGCGGCGCCAGCCACCCATTCGAAATGGAGTCGCTGGAAGCGCCCGTTGACCCTGTTGTTTTTCCTCGCGCTGATTGTCTTGCTGACGATGTTCGCCACGCGCATCGAATGGGCCGAAGTCCTGCAAACCCTGGCCGACTTCAAGGTGCGCACGTTGATCATCGCCGCTGGCGTGACTTTGCTGAGCTTTCTCACCTACGCCAGTTTTGACCTGATCGGCCGCACTTACATTCGTCAGGACCTGACCTGGAAACAGATTCTGCCGGTGGGGATCATCAGCTATGCGTTCAACTTGAATCTGAGCGCGTGGGTGGGCGGCATCGCCATGCGTTATCGGCTGTATTCGCGTCTTGGCGTGAGCAAAAGCAACATCGCCAAGATCCTCGGTTTGAGCCTGGCGACCAATTGGTTTGGCTACATGACCATTGCCGGCGTGGTGTTCAGCAGTGGATTGGTGACAATGCCACCGGGCTGGAAAATCAGCAGCAGTGCGCTGCAAGGCATCGGCGTTCTGCTGCTGTTGATCAGCGTCGGCTATCTGGCCGCTTGTCAGTTTTCCAAACGCCGCGAGTGGTCGATCCGCGGCGTGGAAATCAACCTGCCGTCATTGCGCATGGCGGTCTTGCAACTACTGCTGGGCGCGTTGAACTGGTCGCTGATGGCGGCGGTGATTTTCACCTTGCTGCCGAGCAAGCTGGATTATCCGTTGGTGCTGGGCGTGTTGTTGATCAGCGCGATTGCCGGGGTCATTACGCATATTCCGGCGGGCCTTGGGGTGCTGGAGGCGGTGTTTGTAGCGTTGCTGCAACACGAGGCTTCACGCGGCAGCCTGGTGGCGGGATTGCTGGCGTATCGGGCGATTTATTTTCTGTTGCCGTTGTTGATCACGGTGGTGATGTATCTGGTGGTTGAGGCCAAGGCCAAGGCGCTTCGGATCGAGAAAAACCCCTCTTGAGTTAGTTTTTGAATTCGAAATCGCTATCGTGAGCAGGCTCACTCCTACAAGTGAACGCATTCCAAAATGTAGGAGTGAGCCTGCTCGCGATAGCGTTCGAAAGAACACTAAAAAATCATGCTGATTGAATAATGCTCAACCGCTCGCCCACAACCATCTCGGTAATCCAGTCCACCAGAATCGAGGTGTAAGCCTGCTGCGACACCGGCTCGCTCAACGCATGATCGGCGCCGTCGATAATCCGGTGCGTCAATGAATGCGTCTGCTGGCACGCCGCGCGGTAACTCATGATCGCCGCGTGGGGCACGTAGTCATCGGTTTCCGACTCCACCAGCAACACATCCCCGGTGAATTGCGAACACGCATGCAGCGCCCGATTGGTGTCCGCGCGCACCAGCGTGCTGCGGTAATCACGCAAATCGGCCTTGTCCAGCTCACGCTTGGGCGTATGCCATTGCTCGTCGCGATACAGCGCCGGAACGCGCAACGCCAGCCAGCGCACCGGGCGCAGCGAGGTGAGGATCGCCGCCAGGTAACCGCCATAACTGGTGCCGACCACGGCAATCGCCGAGGTATCGAGTGCTGGATGCGCGAGCAAGCGGTCATAGGCCGCGAGCAAATCACGCAGGTTATCTTCGCGGGTAACGCGGGTCAGCGGAATCCCGGTGCCGCCGGTATGCCCGCGCAAGTCGAAGGTCAGGCACACACAACCTAGACCGGCAATGCCTTTGGCGCGCTCAAGGTCGCGCTCCTGACTACCGCCCCAACCATGTACAAACAACACCCCCGGCACTTTCGATTTGGGACTGAGAAAGGTCCCGCTCATCTGTTCATCATCAATGTCGATTTGAATGCTTTCGCTTCTAGCCGTCATAGGATTTGACCGTTACGTATTTGAGGAGAAATTCGCTGTTCTCAGCCGGGCCGCGATAGACCTCGATGGCGTCCGCCGGCAGCGGCTGATCGATATAGGTTTCCACCGATGACACGCGAATCGCACGCATCCCCGGATCGTTGACGAAGCTTTGCAACGCCGCGACTTCAGCACTGCTGGCGCCGCCCATGCGCCAGGATTGTTCGAGCACGCCGCTGCGGGATTTACCGTTGCTGTCCAGGCCCTGGGCAATGTCGTAATTGCGTCGCGAGGCGTAGAAGCGTGGGTAAGCCTCATCGGCGGCAGCGTCGAAAACCTGCGCCTGCTCAATGGCCAGACGCACATCGTCGGGCAGGTTCAACTTCAGCAGTTCGTCATAATCACCCTGCACCACCAGCAGATTCGAGCCGCCGTAGACCTCTTCGCCGTGGGCATCCTTGGTCAAGTATTGATCACCGCAGTAACTCAGCACCTTATCGCCGATGAATGACTGGCCGACGCTGTGGGTGACCACGTCGCTCAAGTCCTGTTCCAGCACCACACCCTCACTGAACTGTTTTTCAATGTCAGGGCGGGCAAGAATGTCGTCGAAGGCATCAAGGCTCTTGATCACTTCCTGGCCACGACCGGCGCAGGCGTGAACCGGCTTCAAGCGGATCGGGCCGTTGTACAGCAAGTGCTCGGCAGCGGGCCGCGCGTCTTCCAGCGCAAAAACGCTGAGGCCATCAAGGACCACGTTACGCACGCGCTCGGAAAACAATGGCGACCAGCCTTGCGGCGCGTGCGCCAGATGACTGCGCAGGCCGTGGCTGATGGCTTTGGTGCAGATGAAGTCGTGCTCGACGAACCCGCCCCACAGATCCTCCGGTCCCTTGATACCGAGTGCGTGAGCGCTGGCCGGGCCGACAATGGTTTGCGTCGGCAGTAAATACAGATCACGACCCTGGTGTTTTTCAGCGTCATAGCTGCCGCCGAACTTGCACCCGAGAATCTGCGCCAGCCAGCGGGCTAGCGCTTTGTTGGTCTGTACTTCGTGTTGTGGCGCGTCGGGGCGCACCGAGTGGGCGACGACGATTTTCCTGCGGGGTGTCGGGGTCATGCGTTCCCCTTCCATCGGTTCGATGACTGTAGCGGTGAGAGGTGCAGAGATCAGGCCAATGACCGATCTCCGAAAATTCTAGGCCAATCAGAAACTTGCCAGAATCGTGCTGGCACCACGCCTGTTTCAATCTGCACGACCGCGCGCAAAACCCCGGCAATTTGCACGATCTATAGTCCTGTGGAGTTCAATGTGGGAGCTAGCCTGCTCGCGAAGGCGTCGTGTCAGTCGACATCAAACTTACAGCCCCCACCGCTTTCGCGAGCAGGCTCGCTCCCACATTAGGTGTTCGCCGGTTTAGGGTTTGGGGTCACACCAAACCGCGCCCGGTAATCACTTGGCGCCAGTCCGGTAATCTTCTTGAATATCGCGCGAAACGCCCCCGGATCCTGATACCCAACTGTCCAGGCAATGTGATCGATCGTGCCATTGCTGAACTCGAGCATTTCCCGTGCCTTGCCCACCCGCAAATGCTGGCAGTACTCGGTCGGTTTCAACCCGCTCGCCGCGCGGAACCGCCGTAGAAATGTGCGCTCTTCCAACCCCGCCCGCTCCGCCATCGCCGCCAGGGAAACATCCGTCGCACCGGTGCTTTGCAGCCAATGTTGAACCTTGAGAATCGCCGCATCGCCATGACCGAGAATCGGCGCGAAATTGCTGCCGCATTCACTGGCGCTGTCACTGTGTTCCACCACCAGAAAGCGCGCGGTGCTGGTGGCGATGCTCGGTCCGAGCAACCTGTCGACCAGGCGTAATCCGAGTTCCGACCAAGCCATCAATCCGGCCGTGGTGATCAGGTCGCCGTCATCGACAATCGGCGTATCAGCCTTGAGCTTGATTTTCGGGTAACACTCGGCGAAAGCCTTGGCAGAGGTCCAGTGAGTGGTGGCGCTACGGCCGTCGAGCAAGCCGCTTTCGGCGAGCAGCAGCGAGCCTACGCAAACTCCGCCAAGCGTCGCACCGCGGGCATGCTGATAACGCAACCATTGCGTCAGACCGACCGGCATTTGCGCCGCCGAAAAACCGCCGATCGATGGCGGAATCAGCACCGCCAGCAAAGCGCTGTCGTGCCCTGGATGGCTGGCGTAAATCCGCGTTGGCGACTGATCACCTTCGACCTGCCAATGACTGACCCGCAGCACTGGCAATTGCGCAGCCTGATGTTCGGCGGCAATCCGGTTGGCCACCGTAAACAGATCGGTCAGACCGTGCACCGCCGCCATTTGCGCGCCTGGATAGATCAGCACGCCCAACTCAGCGATGGCGGCCCTTTCTGCGCCCATTGTCATTTTTCCCCTGTCTATTGTCGGTGCGGCCAATCCTCGAATCACTGGCCAGCACCAATACTGAAGCCACTTCCAGCCAATACATCGAGGACACCCCCATGGCCAAGCAAGCGCTCATCGTAGTCGATATCCAGAACGACTACTTCCCCCAAGGCAAGTGGCCGCTGGCCGGTGCTGATGCCGCCGCCGACAACGCCGCCCGGCTGATAGCCGCGTTCCGCGAGGCCGGCGATTCGGTGGTACACATTCGCCACGAATTCACCTCAGCGGACGCACCGTTTTTCACCCCGGGCTCCGAGGGCGCCAAGCTGCATCCAAAGGTACTCAACCGTGCCGATGAACCGGTGGTGCTAAAGCACTTCGTCAACTCGTTCCGCGAAACCGAACTGCAAGCGATCCTCGACCAACAAGGCATCAAGGAACTGGTGGTGGTCGGCAGCATGAGCCACATGTGCGTTGACGGCATCACCCGTGCGGCGGCGGATCTGGGTTACGCCGTCTCGGTGATTCACGACGCCTGCGCCAGCCGCGACCTGGAGTTCAATGGCCTGACGGTGCCGGCCGCCCACGTCCACGCCGCGTTCATGTCAGCGCTGGGTTTTGCCTACGCCAGCGTGGTATCCACTGACGAATTCCTCGCCGCCACGCGCTGAGTAATATCCTGCAAGAAATCCGGGCCCGCGCTGCAGCGGGCCTTTTTTCGTCTGTCATAAAAATCTCACGCGTGAGCCATTGATGGCACTTTGAATTGGTTGTAGTGTGGCTCACGCGTGAGATGTCCATAACCGAGCTACTGCCATGAAAAGCCGTTCCCCCACCGCGAAGTCAGAGAGCCCCAAGGGAGAGCGCGCGAAACCGTCGGCGAAAAAACCGTCGAGCTTCTATATGAAGCAGATGCGCGCAGGCCTGGCCGCTGCCGGTTATGTGAAACACGAAACTTGGGTGCTTCCCGAAAACCGAAGCTTGCTCAAGCAAATGGAGCAACAGCTACGCCAACCGATTCTGGCTGGCTCTTTCATGTCGGAGAATTACATGAGCGCAGGCAACAACTGGACCATCGATAGCCTCTTCAACGCCCTCAAGGCACTGGACGAGGTGGCTTCGCAAGAGATCACGCTGTCGCTGATCCAGAGCTCCGAACCCAGCATCAAGCTGGAAATGAACGAATTCGGCGGTCTGCCGATTCACATCGCTCTGGCCGGCCAGCAGATCATCGTCGACACCGTGCTGGTGGACATCGATTCGATCAGCGACGTGCACGCCTTCAACGATGCCGTGTTGCGCAGCCGGGAAATGTTCCCGCTGTCGTCGATCGGTATCGAGTCGATGCCGAACGGGCAGACCGTTTACAACATGTTTGGCGCCCTCAGCGCCGACTCGAGCCTGACCAACGTCGTCACCGAGGTGAAAACTCTGGTCGACAACGTGCAGCGCGCGAGCGAAGCCTTCGAACACTTCTTCAAGTAATCAACAGGGAATATCCAATGACTCAGTCCATCTGGAGCAAGTTGTTCACCGCACTGCGCGGCGGCGCCAATGAAGTCGGCGAAGCGATTGCCGACCAACAGGCCCTGCGCATCCTCGATCAGGAAATCCGTGACGCCGACAGCGCACTGTCGAACGCCCGTCGCGAATTGGTCACCATCATGGCCAAACACAAACTGGCCGCCGACCGCGTAAGCGAGTACGACGCCAAGATCAAGGATCTGGAAGCCAAAGCCGTCTCGGCGCTGAACGCCGGCCGTGAAGACCTGGCAATGGAAGTGGCCGAAGCGATTTCGACCCTGACCAACGAGCTGGATGTCGAGAAAAAGCAGAGCGACGAGTTCGGCACTTACGCCGAAAACATGCGCAAAGACATCAGCAAAGCCGAGTCGCGCATCAAGAGCCTGCGCCAACAAGTGGACATGGCCAAGGCCCGCGAAAGCGTGCAGAAAGCCCAAGTCAGCGCTTCCATCGCCAGCGGCGGCGCCAATGGCAAACTGGAAACCGCCGTCGGTACGTTGAACCGTCTGCAGGCCAAGCAGCAGCAACGCGCGGCTGAACTGAGCGCTGCCGACGAACTGGCCGACGCTTCGACCGGCAACGATCTGGAACGCAAACTGCGCGACGCCGGCATCACGCCGAACGAAGGCAGCGCCAATGCGATTCTTGAGCGTCTGAAGCAAAAGTCCGCTCAGTAAGCACTGCGCAAAAAACCGTGGGAGCGAGCTTGCTCGCGAAAGCGGCGTATCAGTCGACATCGTTGTTGACTGATACGCCCTCTTCGCGAGCAAGCTCGCTCCCACATGGTTTGCGGCGTGTCGTTCGCCGCTGAGCCCGGTACACTAGCGACGCTTTTTCGCCGACGAACACTTCCACCCGCTTCAAGGAACGTACCCATGGGATGGTTTAAAGACTTGCTGGGCACCAGCAACTGGCAGACCGCTGCGCCAACACCGACCGTTGCCAGTGGCCCACTCGGCATGGCCCAAGGCAAGGCTGTCAGGTTCGATACGACGCTGGCGCTGTTGCTCGATGGCTCGACCACAGTGCGAGTGCCCTTCGATCAGGCGATCTGGAGCCACGGCTGGGTCGACCTCGGCCAGTCCAATAAACTGCACCGCTATTACATGAACGACGAGGATTTCTGGCTGCAGATCCACGTCACCGGTGACGATCAGATCGAATCCGTCACCCTGTTCAACTACCTCAGTTACGTGACCGTCAACAGTGACGCCGAACTGCAGCGCCTGGCCGGCCCCGACAGCCAGATCGGCTTGCCCGGTTACAACCACGACGGTGTCGAATACAGCCGTGAGTGGGGCACCGAACAAGGCCAGACCGAACTTGTGCCGATGACCGAACAGGTGGTCAATCCGGACGAGAGCTACACCATCGAACATCACTCAATGCTTTATGCGCGCGAGACCGGCCTGACCGATCGCCGCGAATTGCTGCTGTTCTCCGTCGAACAGGACGAAGAAGGCACCGTCAGCCTGAGCACCTCGCTGGGCATTTCGCTGTACACGACAGATCTGAGCACCATTTAAAAAAGGAAGTTTTTCATGCTGGAAGTGCTGGCCGTTTCCCTGAACAAAACCGCACTGGTCGGTTTCGTCGTCTATCTCATCGGCGCCGTACTGCTGTTCATGCTGTTTCAATTCGTCTACACGCGCATCACCCCGCACAAGGAATTCGAGCTGATTCGCTCCGGCAACGTTGCCGCTGCCATCGCCCTGTCCGGCGCGATCATCGGCTTCGCGATTCCGGCCAGTAACGTGATTGCGTTTTCGGTCAACGTCCTCGACTTCGTACTGTGGGCAGTGATTGCCGCCGTGGTGCAACTGCTGGCATTCCTCGCCACGGGTCTAGTGCTCAAAGGCACCTCCCAGCGCATCGCCAACGGTGAAGTGGCTTCGGGTATCTATGTTGCTGCGGTCGCGATCAGCGTCGGCATGCTCAACGCCGCGTGCATGACACCGTCCAACTGATCGGCAGGAAGCCTTAGATGAAACGCAGCAAATACGTTCAGTTGTCCCTCGCCGCCTCGGTGGCCATGGCCATTTCCGGCCAGGCGACAGCCGCAGATCAACCACGCAGTTTCCAGAATGTGGAACAGTGCGTCGACGCCGAGGTGGCCGCCGATGTCTGCTCCAACGCCTACGTCGCCGCCCTGACCGAACACCGGCGCATTGCCCCGGCGTACGACGACAAGGCCAAGTGCGACGCGGACTTTGCCGCTGACTGGTGCCAAAAGAATTCTGACGGCCGCTTCGTGCCGAAACTCGGCGGCTTCAAAGTGCTTGCGAGCGGTGAACCGGCGCAGAACCTCGACGCCATCGCCGATGCTCAAATGCCTGCCGGTGACACGACAGCGCAGCATGTGCAAAGCACTTCGCATGTCTCCAGCGGTGGTGGCGGCGGAGGCGGAAATGGCTGGCTGACCGGTTGGCTGATCGGCAACGCGATGAGCAACAACGCCGAGCGCACGGTTTACCGCGATCGCGAAACGCGCCAGCCGTACAACACCTCGACGCAGTACCGCAGAGCCGAAACCACGACGCGCAGCCAAACGGATTACGAAAGCAGCAAAAGCAAACCGGTCAATGTGGCCTCATCGACGTCACGCGGCGGCTTCGGCAGCCAGTCCAGTGCCCGCAGCGGCTGGGGTGGTTGGGGCAGCAGTTCTGGTCGTTCGAGCAGCTGACGATGAAGAAGATCCTCTGCGCCGAGCGGCCTGACTGGAAACAGACTGCCGAAAGCCTCGGCTTCATGTTCCACACCATCGACGACGAGCCGTACTGGGACGAAAGCGCGTACTACCAGTTCACGCTCGCGCAAATCGAAAACGATCTTGAGGACCCGACCACCGAACTGCACGAGATGTGCATGGACCTGGTCGACCGCGTGGTCAACAGCGAAGAGCTGCTGGATCGCCTGAGCATCCCGACGCCGTACTACGACATGATCCGCACGTCCTGGCGGGAAGGTCATCCGCATCTGTACGGGCGCATGGACTTTTCCTACAGCGGCGACGGCCCGGCGAAATTGCTGGAACTCAACTACGACACGCCGACCAGCCTCTACGAAGCGGCGGCTTTTCAGTGGGGCTGGCTGGAACAATGCATCGAGCGCGGCACGCTGCCGCGCCATGCCGACCAGTTCAACAGCATCGACACCCAGTTGCATAAGGCCTTCGCCGAGCTGCAACTGAAGCGGCCGTTCTACTTCGCTTCGATGAGAGACTCGGTCGAGGACAAGGGCACCACGGATTACCTGCGCTTGATCGCCGAAAAGGTCGGCATCGAATCACGGCACATCGATATCGAAGACATCGGTTTGACCGCTGAAGGGCGTTTCGTCGACCTGGAAGATCGCTGGATCCCGCACCTGTTCAAGCTGCACGCCTGGGAATTCATCTTCCACGAGCCGTTCGGCGCGGCGATTGCCGAGTGCGATACGCAGTTTTTCGAACCGGCGTGGAAGGCGATCCTGTCGAACAAGGGCGCGTTGCCGCTACTGTGGGAGCTGCACCAGGGCCATCCGAATCTGCTGGCGGCGCATCTCGATCCGAATCCGGCCAGCGCCGTGCCCAAGGGATGGGTACGCAAGCCGTACTTCTCCCGCGAAGGCGCCAACATTGAGCTGCAAACGGCAGACGGTCTGATTGTCAAAGAGGATGGGCCCTACACGGATGCGCCATTTATCCTGCAGGAATTTGCACCGCTGCCGAAATTCGGCGACAGCTACACGCTGATCGGTTCCTGGGTGATTGGCGATCAGGCTGCGGGGATTGGTGTACGGGAAGACAACAGCCTGATCACCAAAGATTCCAGCCGCTTTCTGCCGCACCTGATCCTCGACTGAACCACTGATATCCCTGTGGGATTTGGGATAACCGCAGACGAAAAAAAGCCCCACAAAAAAGGCCCGTCGCTTCAGCGACGGGCCTTTTTACTTAGAACGGGTGCAGCGACAAATCAGAACGGGATATCGTCATCAAAGCTGTCGAAATCCGGAGCCGGTTGCGGTGCGGCCTGCTGTGGAGCCGGGGCCGAACGCTGCTGTGGAGCCGACTGCTGCGGACGCGGTGCCTGCTGACGTGGAGTTGGAGCCGACTGCTGGTAGTTGTTGCCACCGCCTTGTTGATCGCCCTGTTGTGGACGGCCGCCGAGCAGTTGCATGGTGCCTTGCATGTCGACCACGATTTCGGTGGTGTAACGCTTGATACCGTCTTTTTCCCACTCGCGGGTCTGCAGCTTGCCTTCGATGTAGACCTGCGAACCTTTACGCAGGTATTCGCCAGCGATTTCAGCAACCTTGCCGAACATCGAAACACGGTGCCATTCGGTCTTCTCGACCTTCTGACCGGTTTGCTTGTCGGTCCATTGTTCGCTGGTGGCCAGACTCAGGTTGGTCACGGCGTTACCGTTAGGCAGGTAGCGAACTTCGGGATCCTGGCCGCAAGTGCCGACCAATATGACTTTGTTAACCCCACGGGCCATAACGTTCTCCTAGGCTTCGCAAGCAGCCCCGGCCGGGTTGTTCACCAGGCGTTCGAGGGTGTCGCGATCCACTAATTCTTTGTCCAGTTTGATGTAAACAGCCGCTTCGTCAGCAACTATCACTGCATCGGTTACCCCTACGAGGGCCTTGAGGCGCTCGACCAGACCCGCTTCGCGGATCGCCTCGGGCGACAACGGCAAGCGCAGGCTCGTCACGTAGGGAGGTTCACGCATGGTAACAGCAAAGGCCAACCAAAGTGCAGCCAGCCCGGCACATCCAAGGAACACAACCGACAGACCGCCATGCTGAAACAGCCAGCCGCCGAGTATCCCGCCGAGTGCCGAACCAAGGAACTGGCTGGTGGAATACACGCCCATGGCCGTGCCCTTTCCGCCCGCCGGTGAAACCTTGCTGATCAGCGACGGCAATGAAGCCTCCAGCAGATTGAACGCGGTGAAGAACACCACCGTACCAATCACCAGAGCCCGCAGGCTGTCGCCGAACTGCCAGAAGAATAGCTCAGTCAGCATCAGCGTCAGGACGGCGCCGAGCAAAACTCGTTTCATTTTGCGTTTCTTCTCGCCGTAGATGATGAACGGGATCATGGCGAAGAACGAAATCAGCAGCGCGGTGAGGTAGACCCACCAGTGCTGCTCCTTGGGCAAACCGGCTTTTTCGACCAGCGCCAGGGGCAATGCGACGAAGCTCGACATCAGCATCGCATGCAACACAAAGATACCTAAATCGAGGCGCAGCAAGTCTGGATGCTTGAGCGTTGGCATCAAGGCCTGACGCGCCACGCCGGATTCACGATGCTGCAACGGCCCGGTGGAACGCGGCACCATGAACATGATGATGGCGATACCGACCAATGCCATGGCACCGGTGGCGAGGAACAGTCCGGACAGACCGAAAGCGCGGGTCAGCAAAGGCCCGACGACCATGGCCACGGCAAACGACAAACCGATGGTCATGCCGATCATCGCCATCGCCTTGGTGCGGTGCTGTTCGCGGGTCAGGTCGGAAAGCAGCGCCATGACCGCAGCGGAAATCGCCCCGGCACCTTGCAGGATCCGCCCGGCGATTACGCCCCAGATCGAATCGGCCTGAGAGGCCAGCACGCTGCCAAGCGCGAAGACGATCAGCCCGAGGTAAATCACCGGACGACGGCCAATGCGGTCGGAAATGATCCCGAACGGAATCTGGAAAATCGCTTGGGTCAGGCCGTAAGCGCCGATAGCCAAGCCGATCAGGGCCGGGGTCGCGCCTGCCAGGTCCATGCCATAGGTCGCCAGTACCGGCAACACCATGAACATGCCCAGCATACGGAAGGCGAACACCAGGGCCAGACCGCTCGCCGCGCGGGTCTCGCTGCCACTCATGCGTTCGCTGTGGGGATCGTGCATGGAAAAACCTCGTGTGAACCGGCGGCGATTCTACCAGTCCCATCGGTAGACGGGGTATATCGCGACGCTTTGACGCGTATAGATGAAACTCTCTTCATCCAGGGTAAAAAACCCTTCGTTTGATAGTGTGCATCCATCCAGTATTTGCCCGTATACTCCTACGTTTTCGACGCCCGCCGAGCGAGGCCACTTTGGACAAGATCCTGATACGTGGGGCCCGTACCCACAACCTGAAGAACATCGACCTGACCCTGCCACGGGACAAGCTGATCGTCATCACCGGCCTGTCCGGATCCGGCAAGTCGTCCCTGGCCTTCGACACACTGTACGCCGAAGGTCAGCGCCGCTATGTCGAATCGCTGTCGGCCTACGCCCGCCAGTTCCTGTCGATGATGGAAAAACCCGACGTCGACACCATCGAAGGCCTGTCGCCGGCGATCTCCATCGAACAGAAGTCGACCTCGCACAACCCGCGCTCCACGGTCGGCACCATCACTGAAATCTACGACTACCTGCGTTTGCTTTATGCACGCGTGGGTACGCCGCGCTGCCCGGATCACGACATTCCGCTGGAAGCGCAGACCGTCAGCCAGATGGTCGACCTGGTGCTGGCGCAACCGGAAGGCAGCAAACTGATGCTGCTGGCGCCGGTGATCCGCGAGCGTAAAGGTGAACACCTGTCGGTCTTCGAAGAGCTGCGCGCCCAAGGTTTCGTCCGCGCCAGGGTCAACGGCCGGATCTGCGAACTCGACGAGCTGCCGAAACTGGATAAACAGAAGAAGCACTCGATCGATGTGATCGTCGACCGCTTCAAAGTGCGCGCCGACCTGCAACAGCGTTTGGCGGAGTCCTTCGAAACCGCGCTGAAGCTGGCGGACGGTATCGCCCTGGTCGCGCCGATGGACGATGAGCCGGGCGAAGAAATGATCTTCTCCGCCCGCTTCGCTTGCCCGATCTGCGGGCATGCAATCAGCGAACTCGAACCCAAACTGTTCTCCTTCAACAACCCGGCCGGCGCCTGCCCGACGTGCGATGGTCTGGGGGTAAAGCAGTTCTTCGACATCAAGCGATTGGTCAACGGTGAGCTGACGCTGGCCGAAGGTGCGATTCGCGGCTGGGACCGGCGTAACGTCTATTACTTCCAGATGCTCGGCTCACTGGCCTCGCACTACGGCTTCAGCCTGGAAGTGCCGTTCAACGATCTGCCGGCCGATCAGCAGAAATCCATCCTGCACGGCAGCGGCTCGCAGAACGTCGACTTCAAATACCTCAACGACCGCGGCGATATCGTCAAACGTTCGCACCCGTTCGAAGGCATCGTGCCCAACCTCGAGCGTCGCTACCGCGAGACCGAGTCGGCGAGCGTGCGTGAAGAGTTGGCCAAGTTCCTCAGCACTCAGTCGTGCCCGGACTGCCGTGGCACGCGCCTGCGTCGCGAAGCGCGCCACGTGTGGGTTGGCGAGAAGACATTGCCGGCAGTGACCAATCTGCCGATCGGCGATGCTTGCGAATACTTCGGCCAACTGAAGATGACCGGCCGCCGTGGCGAGATCGCGGACAAGATTCTCAAGGAAATCCGTGAGCGTCTGCAGTTCCTCGTCAACGTCGGTCTCGATTATCTGTCGCTGGATCGCAGCGCTGACACCCTTTCCGGTGGTGAAGCACAACGTATTCGTCTGGCCAGCCAGATCGGCGCTGGCCTGGTGGGTGTTTTGTACATCCTCGACGAACCGTCCATTGGCTTGCACCAGCGTGACAATGATCGACTGCTCGGCACTCTCAAGCACCTGCGCGACATCGGTAACACGGTAATCGTGGTCGAGCACGACGAAGATGCGATTCGCTTGGCTGACTATGTCGTCGATATCGGCCCCGGCGCTGGCGTACACGGTGGGCAGATCGTTGCCGAAGGTACGCCGGCTGAAGTCATGGCGCATCCAGATTCCCTGACCGGTAAATACCTGTCGGGCCGGGTGAAGATTGAAGTGCCGGCCAAACGTACGCCACGTAACAAGAAGCTCAATCTGTCGCTGAAAGGCGCGCGCGGCAACAACCTGCGTAATGTCGACCTCGACATCCCGATTGGCTTGCTGACGTGCGTCACCGGCGTGTCCGGCTCGGGCAAATCGACGCTGATCAACAACACGCTGTTCCCGCTGAGCGCCACGGCGCTCAATGGTGCGACCACGCTGGAAGCGGCTGCGCACGACAGTATCAAAGGCCTGGAGCATCTCGACAAAGTCGTCGATATCGACCAGAGCCCGATTGGCCGAACGCCGCGCTCCAACCCAGCAACGTACACGGGGCTGTTCACGCCGATCCGTGAACTGTTCGCCGGCGTGCCCGAGTCGCGCTCCCGTGGTTACGGCCCGGGACGTTTCTCGTTCAACGTCAAGGGCGGTCGTTGCGAAGCATGCCAGGGTGATGGCCTGATCAAGGTGGAAATGCACTTTCTGCCGGACATCTACGTACCGTGCGACGTGTGCAAGAGCAAGCGTTACAACCGCGAAACCCTTGAAATCAAATACAAGGGCAAGAGCATCCACGAAACCCTCGAAATGACCATCGAGGAAGCCCGGGAGTTCTTCGACGCGGTGCCGGCACTGGCGCGCAAGCTGCAAACGTTGATGGATGTCGGCCTGTCGTACATCAAGCTCGGACAGTCGGCGACCACGTTATCCGGCGGCGAGGCACAGCGGGTCAAGCTGTCTCGCGAGCTGTCCAAGCGCGACACTGGCAAGACCCTGTATATCCTCGATGAGCCGACTACCGGTTTGCACTTCGCAGATATTCAGCAGTTGCTCGACGTCCTGCATCGCCTGCGCGACCACGGCAATACGGTGGTGGTGATCGAACACAACCTCGACGTGATCAAGACGGCCGACTGGCTGGTCGATCTCGGACCCGAGGGTGGTTCCAAAGGTGGGCAGATCATTGCCACCGGTACACCGGAAGAAGTGGCCGAGATGAAGCAATCTCATACTGGTCATTACCTCAAACCACTGCTGATCCGCGATCGGGCGTAAACGCCAGACATGAAAAAGCCCCTGTCACTTCATCAGTGACAGGGGCTTTTTTGTATCGATTGCAATCAGGAAGTATGAGATTGCAGGTAGTTCTCAAGGCCGATCAGCTTGATCAGGCCCAGCTGCTTTTCCAGCCAGTAGGTGTGATCTTCTTCGGTGTCATTGAGCTGAACCCGCAGGATCTCGCGGCTGACATAGTCTTTGTGCTGCTCGCACAACTCGATGCCTTTGCACAGGGCAGCGCGGACCTTGTACTCAAGACGCAGATCGGCTTCGAGCATCTCCGGCACCGTGGTGCCAACGTCCAAGTCATCCGGACGCATGCGCGGCGTACCTTCGAGCATCAGAATCCGGCGCATCAACGCATCAGCGTGACCGGCTTCTTCTTCCATCTCGTGATTGATTCGCTCGTAGAGCTTGGTGAACCCCCAGTCCTCATACATCCGCGAATGAACGAAATATTGGTCACGCGCGGCCAGTTCGCCGGTCAGCAACGTGTTGAGGTAATCGATAACGTCTGGGTGGCCTTGCATCGCCCTACATCTCCCTACTTGAAAGTCTGTAGTTTGAACCAAGCTGACCGGAAGGTCACCCGATTAGCGCAATAAAAGCGAAGATATTCTTAGAAAAGCAGCCTAAATAACGCAAAAACCGCCCAAATGAGGGCGGTTCTGCTTCTCGTTTAGACTTCGTTAAGCTGTACGTTGAGCAGCGTTGCGATTGCTTCTCCATACGCCGGATCGGCTTTGTAGAAATGCTGCAACTGACGATCAACGACGTCACTGGAAACACCCGACATCGCGCCAGCGATGTTGCTGACCAGCAATGCTTTCTGCTCATCGCTCATCAGACGGAACAGCGCACCGGCGTGGCTGTAGTAATCAGTGTCTTCGCGGTGATCGTAGCGATCAGCGGCACCGCTCAAGGCCAGCGCAGGTTCTGCGTAACGCGGAGCTTGTTTCGGTGCTTCGGTGTAGCTGTTCGGCTCGTAGTTAGGTGCTGCACCACCGTTACTGCCGAATGCCATCGAGCCGTCACGCTGGTAAGTGTTAACCGGGCTGCGTGGAGCATTCACCGGCAGTTGCTGGTGGTTGGTACCGACACGGTAGCGGTGCGCGTCGGCGTAAGCGAATACACGACCTTGCAGCATGCGATCTGGCGACAGACCAACACCCGGCACCATGTTGCTTGGGCCAAACGCCGCTTGCTCGACTTCAGCGAAGTAGTTCTGCGGGTTGCGATTCAGTTCCAGCTCCCCGACTTCGATCAGCGGGAACTCTTTCTGCGACCAGGTTTTGGTCACGTCGAATGGGTTCTCGTAATGCGCCGCTGCTTGAGCTTCGGTCATGATCTGGATGCACACACGCCATTTCGGGAAGTCACCGCGCTCGATGGCTTCAAACAAATCACGCTGCGCGTAATCTGGATCAGTGCCTGCCAAGCGCGCTGCATCGGCCGGCGCCAGGTTCTTGATGCCTTGCTTGGTCTTGTAGTGCCATTTTACCCAGTGACGCTCGCCTTCAGCGCTGATCAGGCTGTAGGTGTGGCTGCCGAAGCCGTGCATGTGACGGTAGCCGTCCGGGATGCCTCGATCGGAGAACAGAATGGTGACCTGGTGCAGCGCTTCAGGCGAATGCGACCAGAAGTCCCACATCATCTGCGCGCTTTTGAGATTGCTTTGCGGCAGACGTTTTTGCGTATGGATAAAGTCAGGAAATTTCAGTGGATCGCGAATGAAGAACACTGGCGTGTTGTTGCCAACGATGTCCCAGTTGCCTTCTTCGGTGTAGAACTTCAGCGCGAAGCCGCGTGGGTCACGCTCGGTATCCGCCGAACCACGTTCGCCGCCCACTGTGGAGAAGCGCAGGAAAGTCGGAGTTTGCTTGCCGACGGATTCGAACAGCTTGGCGCTGGTGTATTCAGTGATATCACGAGTAACGGTGAACGTGCCATAAGCACCCGAGCCCTTCGCATGTACGCGGCGTTCAGGGATGTTTTCACGGTTGAAGTGCGCGAGCTTCTCGATCAGGTGGAAATCGTCGAGCAGCAAAGGGCCACGCGGGCCGGCGGAGCGGGAATTCTGGTTATCGGCGACAGGTGCGCCACTGGCGGTCGTAAGCGTTTTGATCTGGCTCATACGGTCTTCTTCCTCTGTCAGTCTTGAAACTGCCGGCTAATCGGCTTGCTGGGAAGTATTGATCATCCATGTGACAGCCACAAATTCATTAACTTGCAGGCATCGATAGATAATTACTAATCATGTATCCCGGCACATAGTGACAACAGAACAGTGTCAGAAGCTTGTACGAACGACGCATTTTTCTGCGGACACAAAAAACCGGGCGCTAGGCCCGGTTCTTCGTTTCAGACTGACGTCTTACTCGGCGGATACAGCTTCGCCAGCAGTAGCACGATCAACCAACTCGACGTACGCCATAGGCGCGTTGTCGCCAGTGCGGAAACCGCACTTGAGGATGCGCAGGTAGCCACCCTCACGGGTAGCGTAACGCTTGCCCAGGTCGTTGAAGAGCTTACCAACGATAGCTTTCGAACGAGTACGGTCGAAAGCCAGACGGCGGTTAGCCAGGCTGTCTGTCTTGGCCAGAGTGATCAGCGGCTCAGCAACGCGGCGCAGTTCTTTGGCTTTTGGCAGAGTAGTTTTGATCAGCTCGTGCTCGAACAGCGACACCGCCATGTTTTGAAACATGGCCTTGCGGTGCGAGCTGGTGCGGCTCAGGTGACGACCACTTTTACGATGACGCATGGTTCATTCCTTACCAAACACTACGTTCGGTGATTACGACGATCAGGCAGTCGCCTTGTCGTCCTTCTTAAGACTTGCAGGCGGCCAGTTGTCGAGGCGCATGCCGAGGGACAGACCGCGGGAGGCCAGAACGTCCTTGATTTCAGTCAAGGATTTCTTGCCCAGGTTCGGAGTCTTCAACAGCTCCACTTCGGTGCGCTGAATCAGGTCACCGATGTAGTAGATGTTTTCCGCCTTAAGGCAGTTAGCCGAACGTACAGTCAGTTCCAGATCGTCAACCGGGCGAAGCAGGATCGGATCGATCTCGTCTTCCTGCTCGACAACCACTGGCTCACTGTCACCTTTGAGGTCGACGAACGCAGCCAACTGCTGTTGCAGAATGGTTGCAGCGCGGCGGATAGCCTCTTCAGGATCCAGAGTACCGTTGGTTTCCAGATCAATAACCAGCTTGTCCAGGTTAGTACGCTGTTCGACACGGGCGTTTTCCACCACGTATGCGATACGGCGAACCGGGCTGAACGAAGAGTCGAGCTGCAAGCGACCGATGCTGCGGCTTTCGTCTTCATCGCTCTGACGCGAGTCTGCTGGTTCATAACCACGACCACGAGCTACGGTGAGCTTCATGTTCAGGGCGCCGTTAGACGCCAGGTTAGCGATTACGTGATCGGGATTAACGATCTCGACATCATGATCCAGCTGAATATCGGCAGCGGTAACCACCCCCGAACCCTTCTTCGACAAGGTCAGCGTAACTTCGTCACGACCGTGCAGCTTGATGGCCAGACCTTTAAGGTTCAACAGGATTTCAATTACGTCTTCCTGTACACCTTCGATGGCGCTGTACTCGTGGAGCACACCGTCAATCTCGGCCTCGACTACTGCGCAGCCGGGCATTGAGGACAACAGGATGCGTCGCAGCGCGTTGCCCAGGGTGTGGCCAAAACCACGCTCGAGAGGCTCGAGAGTGATCTTGGCGCGGGTTGGACTGACAACCTGCACATCAATATGGCGGGGTGTCAGGAACTCATTTACCGAAATCTGCATGGATGCACCTATTTTCTAGCCCTTACTTGGAGTAGAGCTCGACAATCAGGCTTTCGTTGATGTCGGCGGACAGATCACTGCGAGCAGGAACGTTCTTGAAAACGCCCGACTTCTTCTCAGTGTCTACTTCTACCCATTCTACGCGGCCACGTTGGGCACACAGATCGAGAGCTTGGACAATGCGAAGTTGGTTTTTTGCTTTCTCGCGAACTGCAACCACGTCACCAGCACGAACCTGATACGACGGAACGTTTACGGTCTGACCGTTAACGCTGATCGACTTGTGCGATACCAGTTGACGGGATTCGGCACGAGTCGAACCAAAGCCCATACGGTATACAACGTTGTCCAGACGGCATTCGAGCAGTTGCAGCAGGTTTTCACCGGTTGCACCTTTCTTGCCAGCAGCTTCTTTGTAGTAGCCGCTGAACTGACGCTCGAGAACGCCGTAGATACGACGGACCTTCTGCTTTTCACGCAGTTGGGTGCCGTAGTCGGACTGGCGACCGCGGCGTTGGCCGTGGATACCAGGTGCTGCTTCAATGTTGCACTTCGATTCGATCGCGCGCACGCCGCTCTTCAGGAAGAGATCGGTGCCTTCGCGACGAGCGAGTTTGCATTTTGGACCAATGTAACGAGCCATTCTTTACAATCTCCTGGATTACACGCGGCGCTTCTTCGGCGGACGGCACCCGTTGTGCGGGATTGGCGTCACGTCGGTGATGCTGGCGATCTTGTAGCCACAGCCGTTCAAAGCGCGGACTGCGGATTCACGACCTGGACCTGGACCTTTGACGTTGACGTCGAGGTTTTTCAGGCCATATTCCAGCGCAGCTTGACCAGCACGTTCAGCAGCTACTTGAGCAGCAAACGGGGTGGACTTGCGGGAACCGCGGAAACCCGAACCACCAGAGGTAGCCCAAGAAAGCGCGTTACCTTGACGGTCGGTGATGGTCACGATTGTGTTGTTAAAAGAAGCATGGATGTGGGCGATGCCATCAACCACTGTCTTTTTAACTTTTTTACGAGGACGAGCAGCAGGTTTTGCCATGATTAATTTCCTGTCGATTCGCGTGGGCGATTACTTGCGGATCGGCTTACGCGGACCTTTACGGGTACGCGCGTTAGTCTTGGTACGCTGACCGCGTACTGGAAGACCACGACGATGACGCAGACCACGGTAGCAACCGAGGTCCATCAAACGCTTGATTTTCATGTTGATTTCGCGACGCAGGTCACCTTCAGTGGTGAACTTCGCCACTTCGCCACGCAATTGCTCAATCTGCTCGTCGCTCAGATCTTTGATCTTTGCGGCTGGGTTTACCCCAGTCTCTGCGCAAATTTTCTGCGCAGTAGTGCGACCAACACCATAGATGTAGGTCAGCGAGATAACAGTGTGCTTGTTATCTGGAATGTTAACGCCTGCAATACGGGCCATTCAGTGGGACTCCAATTGACAGCTACCTACGCCCCGGAAGCCAAGAAATAGGGCGCGAGATAATATCGCTGTAATAACAAATAATCAACCCGGCAGCGCACTAGCTGCCGGGCTTCAAGCGGATCACACTCAGCCTTGGCGCTGTTTGTGACGCGGTTCCGCGCTGCAAATTACTCGAACAACACCTTCGCGGCGAATAATCTTGCAGTTACGGCACAGCTTTTTCACCGATGCACGAACTTTCATCACCAACTCCTCGAACCTTATGGGTACTCAGCGCAACATGCCGCTGCCGTAACCCTTCAGGTTGGCTTTCTTCATCAGGGATTCGTACTGGTGCGAAACGAGGTGCGATTGTACTTGGGACATGAAGTCCATCACAACCACGACCACGATCAGCAACGAGGTCCCGCCAAGGTAGAACGGAACGTTTGCTGCAACCACCAGGAACTGGGGCAACAGGCACACGGCCGTCATGTAAAGAGCACCGAACATGGTCAAGCGGGTCAGAACGCCATCAATGTAGCGCGCAGACTGCTCACCTGGACGGATGCCCGGAATAAAGGCACCGGACTTCTTCAGGTTTTCCGCTACGTCTTTCGGATTGAACATCAACGCCGTATAGAAGAAGCAGAAGAAAATAATCCCTGCACTAAACAGCAGAATATTCAACGGCTGACCAGGAGCGATCGACTGCGAGATGTCCTGCAACCAGCCCATACCTTCAGACTGACCAAACCAGGCACCCAGCGAAGCCGGGAACAGCAAAATGCTGCTCGCGAAAATAGCCGGAATAACACCGGCCATGTTCACCTTCAGCGGCAAGTGGCTTGTCTGCGCAGCAAAAACCTTGCGGCCCTGCTGACGCTTGGCGTAGTGAACAGCGATACGACGCTGACCACGCTCAATGAACACCACAAAACCGATAATCGCTACTGCCAGCAAACCGATGGCAACCAAGGCGAAGATGTTGATATCACCCTGACGCGCAGACTCGAAAGACTGCCCGATTGCTCTCGGAAGACCGGCGACGATACCCGAAAAAATCAACATCGAGATACCGTTACCTACACCACGCTCAGTAATCTGCTCACCCAGCCACATCATGAACATCGCACCAGCCACAAAAGTGGATACCGCGACGAAATGGAAGCCAAAGTCACCAGTGAACGCAACGCCCTGCCCCGCCAGACCAATGGACATGCCAATAGCCTGAACGAGAGCGAGGACGACGGTGCCGTAGCGGGTGTACTGGCTGATCTTGCGACGGCCAGCTTCACCTTCCTTCTTCAACTGCTCCAGCTGCGGGCTGACGGCGGTCATCAGTTGCATGATGATCGATGCCGAAATGTACGGCATGATCCCCAGTGCAAAGATGCTCATCCGTTCCAGCGCGCCGCCGGAGAACATGTTGAACAAGCTAAGAATGGTCCCCTCATTCTGTCGAAACAGGTCTGCGAGTCGGTCCGGGTTGATACCTGGAACCGGGATGTGTGCGCCTATTCGGTAGACGATAATCGCCAGGAACAGAAAACGCAGACGAGCCCAGAGTTCAGACATACCGCCTTTGCCGAGCGCAGAGAGAGCACCTTGCTTAGCCATTTATTCCTCGAACTTGCCGCCAGCTGCTTCGATAGCCGCACGCGCACCTTTGGTGGCGCCGATTCCCTTGCCGATAGTGACAGCGCGAGTCACTTCACCGGACAGCATGATTTTCACACGCTGTACGTTGACGTTGATCACGTTGGCATCTTTCAGGGACTGCACGGTGACGATGTCGCCTTCCACTTTAGCCAACTCGGACAAACGCACTTCTGCGCGATCCATGGCTTTCAGGGAAACGAAACCGAACTTCGGCAGGCGACGATGCAGCGGCTGTTGACCGCCTTCAAAGCCTGGAGCGATGGTGCCACCGGAGCGGGAGGTCTGACCTTTGTGACCACGGCCACCAGTCTTACCCAAACCGCTACCGATACCACGGCCCGGACGATGCTTTTCGCGACGGGAACCCGGCGCTGGACTCAGATCATTGAGTTTCATCGATTAACCCTCGACACGCAGCATGTAGTAAGCCTTGTTGATCATCCCGCGATTCTCGGGAGTATCCTGGACTTCTACAGTGTGACCGATGCGACGCAGACCCAGACCCTTAACGCACAGTTTGTGGTTAGGGATGCGGCCGGTCATGCTTTTGATCAGCGTTACTTTAACGGTAGCCATGATCAGAAGATCTCCTTGACGCTTTTGCCACGCTTGGCGGCAATGGATTCAGGAGACTGCATAGCTTTCAAACCTTTGAAAGTGGCGTGAACCACGTTTACCGGGTTAGTCGAGCCGTAGCACTTGGCCAGAACGTTCTGAACACCAGCAACCTCGAGGACAGCACGCATAGCGCCGCCAGCGATGATACCGGTACCTTCAGAAGCAGGCTGCATGTACACCTTCGAAGCGCCGTGAGCGGACTTCATTGCGTACTGCAGAGTGGTGCCGTTCAGATCAACTTGGATCATGTTGCGGCGAGCAGCTTCCATTGCCTTCTGGATCGCAGCAGGCACTTCACGCGACTTGCCACGGCCGAAGCCAACACGCCCTTTACCATCACCAACCACGGTCAACGCGGTGAAAGTGAAGATACGGCCGCCTTTAACGGTTTTGGCTACGCGGTTAACTTGAACCAGCTTCTCAATGTAGCCTTCGTCGCGCTTTTGGTCGTTATTTGACATAACTTAGAACTCCAGCCCAGCTTCACGAGCAGCATCAGCCAGCGCTTTAACGCGGCCGTGGTACTTGAAGCCAGAGCGGTCGAAAGCCACTTGCGAGACGCCAGCGGCCTTAGCACGCGTAGCGACCAGCTGGCCAACCTTTGTGGCCGCGTCGATGTTGCCAGTGGCGCCATCACGCAGTTCTTTATCCAAAGTCGAGGCGCTTGCCAGGACTTTGTTGCCGTCGGCCGAGATGACCTGGGCGTAGATGTGCTGCGACGAGCGGAACACGCAGAGACGCACGACTTCGAGTTCGTGCATTTTCAGGCGTGCTTTGCGAGCGCGACGCAGTCGAGTAACTTTTTTGTCGGTCATTTGCTATGCCCTACTTCTTCTTGGCTTCTTTACGACGGACGACTTCGTCCGCGTAGCGCACACCTTTGCCTTTGTACGGCTCTGGTGGACGGAAGTCGCGGATCTCAGCGGCCACTTGACCTACCAGCTGCTTATCGATGCCCTTGATCAGGATATCGGTCTGGCTAGGAGTCTCAGCGGTGATGCCTTCCGGCAGTTCGTAATCCACTGGGTGCGAGAAGCCAAGGGCCAGGTTCAAAACCGTGCCTTTTGCTTGCGCCTTGTAACCAACACCGACCAGCTGGAGCTTGCGCTCGAAGCCTTGGCTTACGCCTTGGACCATGTTGTTTACCAACGCACGCGTGGTACCGGCCATTGCGCGAGTTTGTTGATCGCCATTGCGAGCAGCGAAACGCAGCTCACCAGCTTCTTCAACGATCTCAACGGACGAATGGATGTTCAGTTCAAGAGTACCCTTGGCACCCTTCACCGAAAGCTGTTGGCCTGCGAATTTTACTTCGACACCGGCTGGCAGCTTAACGGGGTTCTTAGCGACGCGAGACATGCTTATCCCCCCTTAGAACACAGTGCAAAGAACTTCGCCGCCGACACCGGCAGCGCGCGCAGCACGATCCGTCATCACACCTTTGTTGGTGGAGACGATAGACACGCCAAGACCGCCACGAACTTTCGGCAGATCTTCAACGGACTTGTACTGACGCAGGCCTGGACGACTAACGCGCTTCACTTCTTCGATAACCGGACGGCCTTCGAAGTACTTCAGCTCGATGGACAACGACGGCTTAGCGTCGGTGGTGATCTGAAAATCCGCGATGTAACCTTCGTCCTTCAGGACTTTTGCTACAGCCACCTTCAGCGTGGAAGACGGCATGCTTACGACAGACTTTTCAGCCATCTGGGCATTACGGATTCGAGTTAGCATGTCCGCTAACGGGTCCTGCATACTCATGGGCTAGACGCTCCTAATACAGAAAAATTAGCCTTGCGGCTACTACTTGTCGCCGAGAACTTCCGGGCATGAAAAACACGGGCTCAGGCGAGCCGGTCATTCTAGACACACCCCAGAAATGAATCAAGCCCCAAAAGGGGCTTGATTCAGATTCAAGGCCACCGATGGTCAGGTTCTTGCGAACCCGAACATCGAGACTTTGACAACAATTACCAGCTGGCTTTAACCAGACCTGGTACGTCACCACGCATTGCAGCTTCACGCAGCTTGTTACGGCCGAGGCCGAACTTGCGGTAAACGCCGTGCGGACGACCAGTCAGGCGGCAACGGTTACGCATGCGCGCAGCGCTTGCGTCACGTGGTTGCTTCTGCAGAGCTACGGTAGCTTCCCAACGCGCTTCTGGACTTGCGTTCAGATCGACGATGATAGCTTTCAGCGCTGCACGCTTGGTGGCGTACTTGGCAACAGTGAGCTGACGCTTCAACTCACGGTTCTTCATGCTCTTCTTGGCCATTTTCCTACTCCAATCAGTTGCGGAACGGGAATTTGAAAGCACGCAGCAGAGCGCGGCCTTCATCATCGTTCTTGGCAGTGGTGGTCAGGGTAATGTCCAGACCGCGGAGAGCATCGATCTTGTCGTAGTCGATTTCCGGGAAAATGATCTGCTCTTTTACGCCCATGCTGTAGTTACCACGACCATCAAAGGACTTGGCATTCAGGCCGCGGAAGTCGCGAACCCGAGGCAGGGAGATCGACAGCAGACGATCCAGGAACTCATACATACGCTCACGGCGCAGGGTCACCTTGACGCCGATCGGCCATCCTTCACGGACTTTAAAGCCAGCGATGGATTTACGAGCGTAGGTCACAACGACTTTTTGGCCGGTGATCTTTTCCAGGTCAGCAACAGCATGCTCGATGACTTTCTTGTCACCAACAGCTTCGCCCAGACCCATGTTCAGGGTGATTTTTGTAACGCGTGGAACTTCCATCACGTTCGAAAGCTTAAGTTCTTCCTTAAGCTTCGGTGCGATTTCCTTCCAGTAAATCTCTTTTAGTCGTGCCATGGTCTTCTACCTAGCAGTGTTCAAGCATCAACCGCTTTTTGGGTCGACTTGAAGACACGAATTTTCTTGCCGTCTTCTACTTTGAAACCAACGCGGTCAGCCTTGTTGGTTTCGCCGTTGAAAATGGCGACGTTAGAAGCGTCCAGTGGAGCTTCTTTTTCGACGATACCGCCTTGCACGCCCGACATCGGGTTAGGCTTGGTATGACGCTTAACCAGGTTCAGACCACCAATAACCAGACGGTTATTAGCAAGAACCTTAAGCACCTTACCGCGCTTACCTTTGTCTTTGCCGGCGATCACGATGATCTCGTCGTCACGACGAATCTTTTGCATGTCGGATCTCCTTACAGCACTTCTGGGGCGAGCGAGACGATCTTCATGAACTTCTCAGTACGAAGTTCACGGGTCACTGGCCCAAAGATACGGGTGCCGATCGGCTCTTGCTTGTTGTTCAGAAGAACAGCAGCGTTGCCATCAAAGCGGATAATGGAGCCATCAGCACGACGTACGCCGTGACGAGTGCGGACTACAACAGCAGTCATCACTTGGCCTTTTTTCACTTTACCGCGAGGAATTGCTTCCTTCACGGTAACTTTGATGATGTCACCGATACCAGCGTAACGACGATGGGAGCCACCCAGCACCTTGATGCACATAACGCGGCGAGCGCCGCTGTTATCGGCCACATCGAGCATGGATTGAGTCTGAATCATATAATTTCTCCGACCCCTAGTCCTTAGACTTCCACAGCGCGTTCGAGAACATCAACCAGCGCCCAAGACTTGGTCTTGGCCAAAGGACGAGTTTCACGAATAGTGACTTTGTCGCCGATGTGGCACTGATTGGTTTCGTCGTGCGCGTGCAGCTTAGTCGAACGCTTAACGTATTTACCGTAGATCGGGTGCTTAACGCGACGCTCGATCAGTACGGTGATGGTTTTGTCCATCTTGTCGCTGACAACACGGCCAGTCAGCGTACGGACAGTTTTTTCGGCTTCAGCCATGATTACTTACCTGCCTGCTGGTTGAGCACAGTCTTCACGCGAGCGATGTCACGCTTAACTTGCGAGAGCAGATGAGACTGCCCCAACTGGCCAGTTGCTTTCTGCATACGCAGATTGAACTGGTCGCGCAGCAAGCCGAGCAGTTGCTCGTTCAGCTGCTGTGCGGATTTTTCACGAAGTTCATTCGCTTTCATCACATCACCGTCCGTTTAACAAAGGCGGTGGCGAGCGGCAGCTTTGCAGCAGCCAGGGCAAAAGCCTCACGCGCCAGCTCTTCAGAAACACCCTCGATTTCATACAGGACTTTGCCTGGCTGAATCTGGGCAACCCAGTACTCCACACTACCCTTACCTTTACCCATCCGAACTTCGAGTGGCTTCTTGGAAATAGGCTTGTCCGGGAATACACGGATCCAGATCTTGCCGCCACGTTTAACGTGACGGGTCAGAGCACGACGCGCTGACTCGATCTGACGAGCGGTGAGACGACCACGAGCTACAGACTTCAGCGCGAACTCGCCGAAGCTGACTTTGCTACCGCGCTGAGCCAGACCACGGTTGTGGCCTGTCATCTGCTTGCGGAACTTCGTACGCTTAGGTTGCAACATTTGGCGTACCCCTTACTTAGCAGCTTTTTTACGAGGCGCTGGTGCTTGTGGTTTCAGCTCTTCTTGGCGACCACCAATTACTTCGCCTTTGAAGATCCAAACCTTTACACCGATCACACCATAAGTGGTGTGAGCTTCGTAGTTGGCATAGTCGATGTCGGCACGCAGGGTGTGCAATGGCACACGACCTTCGCGATACCATTCAGTACGTGCGATTTCAGCACCGCCGAGACGACCGCTCACTTGGATTTTGATGCCTTTGGCACCAATGCGCATGGCGTTCTGAACGGCGCGCTTCATAGCGCGACGGAACATTACACGACGCTCCAGCTGCTGAGCTACGCTCTGCGCAACCAGCATACCGTCGAGTTCCGGCTTGCGGATCTCTTCGATATTGATGTGCACAGGCACACCCATTTGCTTGGTCAGGTCCTGACGCAGTTTCTCAACATCTTCACCTTTCTTCCCGATAACGATACCTGGGCGAGCGGTGTGGATGGTGATACGTGCAGTTTGGGCCGGACGATGGATATCGATACGGCTTACGGACGCGCTTTTTAGTTTGTCTTGGAGATACTCACGCACTTTCAGATCTGCGAACAAATAGTCCGCATAAGTCCGACCGTCTGCGTACCAGACGGAGGTGTGCTCCTTGACGATTCCCAGGCGAATGCCAATGGGATGTACTTTCTGACCCATCTCTTCGACTCCGTTACTTGTCAGCAACCTTGACAGTGATATGGCAAGACCGCTTGACGATGCGATCAGCACGGCCTTTGGCACGTGGCATGATGCGCTTCAGCGAACGCCCTTCGTTGACGAAAACGGTGCTGACCTTCAGGTCATCAACGTCTGCGCCTTCGTTATGCTCGGCGTTGGCTACGGCCGACTCCAGCACTTTCTTCATGATCTCGGCGGCTTTCTTACTGCTGAAAGCCAACAAGTTGAGCGCTTCGCCCACCTTCTTCCCGCGGATCTGGTCGGCGACCAAGCGGGCTTTCTGGGCGGAGATTCGAGCGCCCGACAACTTAGCGGCTACTTCCATTTCCTAACCCCTTAACGCTTGGCTTTCTTGTCAGCCACGTGCCCACGATAAGTGCGGGTACCGGCGAACTCGCCCAGTTTATGGCCGACCATGTCTTCGTTCACGAGAACTGGGACGTGCTGACGACCGTTATGTACGGCGATGGTCAGACCGACCATCTGTGGCAGGATCATCGAACGACGCGACCAAGTCTTAATTGGTTTGCGATCGTTCTTTTCCGCCGCCACTTCGATCTTCTTCAGTAGGTGAAGATCAATAAAAGGACCTTTTTTCAGAGAACGTGGCACTGTCGTATCCCTCTATTTACTTGCGACGACGGACGATCATTTTGTCGGTACGCTTATTACCACGAGTCTTCGCGCCCTTAGTCGGGAAGCCCCATGGCGATACCGGATGACGACCACCAGAGGTACGACCTTCACCACCACCATGTGGGTGGTCAACCGGGTTCATGGCAACACCACGAACGGTTGGGCGAACGCCACGCCAGCGTTTGGCACCAGCTTTACCCAGCGAACGCAGGCTATGCTCGGAGTTCGAGACTTCGCCCAGGGTCGCACGGCATTCAGCCAGGACTTTACGCATTTCACCGGAACGCAGACGCAGGGTAACGTACACACCTTCACGAGCGATCAGCTGAGCCGAAGCACCAGCGGAACGAGCGATCTGTGCGCCTTTACCTGGCTTCAGTTCGATGCCGTGTACAGTAGAACCCACTGGAATGTTGCGCAGTTGCAGAGCGTTGCCTGGCTTGATTGGAGCCAGAGCGCCTGCGATCAGCTGGTCACCAGCACTCACGCCTTTAGGGGCGATGATGTAGCGGCGCTCGCCGTCTGCGTAGCAGAGCAGTGCGATGTGAGCAGTACGGTTTGGATCGTATTCGATACGCTCGACAGTGGCGACGATGCCATCTTTGTCGTTGCGACGGAAATCGACCATACGATAATGCTGCTTATGACCACCACCGATGTGACGCGTGGTAATACGGCCATTGTTGTTACGACCACCAGTCTTCGATTTTTTCTCGAGCAGCGGTGCGTGAGGAGCGCCTTTATGCAGCTCCTGGTTGACCACCTTGACCACAAAACGGCGGCCAGGGGAAGTCGGTTTGCATTTAACGATTGCCATGATGCACCCCTTCCTTACTCAGCACTGCTGCTGAAATCGAGATCTTGGCCTGGCTGAAGGGAGATAACTGCCTTCTTCCAGTCATTACGCTTGCCCAGACCGCGAGCAGTGCGCTTGCTCTTACCCAGAACGTTCAGGGTAGTGACGCGCTCTACTTTCACGCTGAACAGGCTTTCGACGGCCTTCTTGATTTCCAGCTTGGTTGCATCAGTAGCAACCTTGAAAACGAACTGGCCTTTCTTGTCTGCCAGAACCGTAGCCTTCTCGGAAACGTGCGGGCCAAGCAGAACTTTAAATACGCGTTCCTGGTTCATCCCAGCAGCTCCTCGAATTTCTTCACGGCCGACACGGTGATCAACACCTTGTCGTATGCGATCAGACTAACTGGATCGGAACCTTGAACGTCACGTACATCTACGTGCGGCAGGTTACGAGCAGCCAGGTACAGGTTCTGATCAACAGCGTCCGACACGATCAAAACGTCGGTCAGGCTCATGTTGTTCAGCTTGCCCAGCAGGTCTTTGGTTTTCGGAGTTTCAACAGCGAAATCCTGAACCACGACCAGACGATCAGTACGCACCAGCTCAGCAAGGATGGAACGCATTGCTGCGCGATACATCTTCTTGTTCAGCTTCTGGGAGTGATCCTGTGGACGAGCTGCGAAAGTGGTACCGCCGCCACGCCAGATTGGGCTACGGATAGTACCGGCACGAGCACGGCCAGTACCTTTCTGACGCCATGGGCGCTTGCCGCCACCACGAACGTCGGAACGGGTCTTTTGCTGCTTGGTACCTTGACGGCCGCCGGCCATGTAGGCCACGACTGCTTGGTGAACCAGCGTCTCATTGAACTCGCCGCCAAACGTCAGTTCGGAAACTTCGATCGCTTGAGCGTCATTTACATTTAATTGCATGTCAGCTTCCCCTTAACCGCGAGCCTTGGCTGCTGGACGTACAACCAGGTTGCCGCCAGTAGCGCCAGGAACAGCACCCTTGACCAACAACAGATTGCGTTCAGCGTCCACGCGCACTACTTCCAGGGACTGCACGGTCACGCGCTCAGCGCCCATATGACCGGACATTTTTTTGCCCTTGAATACACGACCAGGAGTCTGGCACTGGCCGATAGAGCCTGGGACGCGGTGGGATACGGAGTTACCGTGGGTGTTATCTTGCCCGCGGAAATTCCAACGCTTGATCGTACCCTGGAAGCCTTTACCCTTGGACTGACCGGTTACATCAACCAGTTGACCAGCGGCGAAGATTTCAGCGTTGATCAGATCGCCAGCCTGGTACTCGCCTTCTTCAAGACGGAATTCCATGGTGGTGCGACCAGCGGCAACGTTCGCCTTGGCGAAGTGGCCAGCCTGAGCTGCTGTTACACGCGAAGCACGACGCTCGCCGAGAGTGACTTGCACTGCACGATAGCCATCGGTCTCTTCAGTTTTGAACTGGGTGACGCGATTCGGTTCGATCTCAATGACCGTGACCGGAATGGAGACACCTTCTTCGGTGAAAATACGGGTCATACCGCATTTACGACCGACTACACCAATAGTCATGTTGTAAACCTCATGAGTGTACGGGGCTTTCACCCGCTATGGCCGCCCATTTCAGAGCGTTACACGACTAAGACCGAGTCTTAGCCGAGGCTGATCTGCACTTCCACACCGGCCGCAAGATCAAGCTTCATAAGTGCATCAACGGTTTTATCCGTTGGCTGGACGATGTCCAGAACGCGCTTATGAGTGCGGATTTCGTACTGGTCGCGCGCGTCTTTGTTGACGTGCGGAGAAACCAGAACGGTAAACCGCTCTTTACGGGTAGGCAGTGGAATTGGACCACGCACTTGAGCACCAGTACGTTTCGCGGTTTCCACGATTTCCTGGGTTGATTGGTCGATCAGGCGATGGTCAAAAGCCTTCAACCTGATACGGATTTGCTGATTTTGCATTGGATTTCAGACTCCGGCTGCTATTCCCACCGAGCGCAATACGCCCGTTAAAAGGAGGCGCAATTCTATAGACGCCCCAGATAGGTGTCAACCCAATAAAAAAGCCCCCGCTGAGCGGGGGCTTTTTCACATCATCAAGCAATCTCTATAAAAGAGAATTACGCGATGATTTTGGCTACGACACCAGCGCCGACGGTACGACCGCCTTCACGGATAGCGAAACGCAGACCATCTTCCATTGCGATGGTTTTGATCAGGGTAACAGTCATCTGAATGTTGTCACCTGGCATTACCATTTCAACGCCTTCTGGCAACTCGCAGTTACCAGTCACGTCAGT
>NZ_AKJR01000188.1:0-21189 GCF_000282235.1 Pseudomonas sp. GM24
CCTACAAGGGTTCAGTGGCGTACACAAATGAGGTGTTCACCACAAAACCCTGTGGGAGCCTGGCTTGCCAGCGATAGGGTCTTTGAATTCAGCCCATCAACCGCGCCGTACCAAACAACCTGACCCGCCGCAATTCACCCTCTGCTTCTTCGAGCAAAATCGGCGCCGTGCCGCCGGGCATGACCACCTGCACTTCTCCCGCCTCGACCCAACCCACCCGCCAAGCCGCCGATGCCACGGCACTGGCACTGGTGCCGGAGGACGCCGTCGGCCCTTCGCCGCGTTCAAATACTCGCGCGAGGATTTTCTGTGGTGATTCCAGCACCGCCCATTGCAGATTGACACCTGCCGGGCATGGATCTCCGGCACCGGTGGGCATGGCGTAGGCGATTTCGGTCAGGCCTTTGTTCAGGGGTGATTCACGCATTTGCTCGTTGCTCGGCAAAGCAGCTGCAGCGCTGAGCAGCGTTACACAATGCGGGTTTCCGATGCGCACGAATTGGCTGTGCGCCCAATCGCGATCAAGTTGTGCCAAGGGTTGGACGTGACTCACAACCCGACCGTTGAACTCGATGCCTTGAACAGTCTGCGCACCGACCGCATCCGGTCCAAATCGCGGTTGGCCGAGATCGAGCCAGAAGCCTTTAACACCTTCGACTTCAGCCGGTTTCGCCGAGGTCTCCACGGCGTAACCCTTGTCGTGATGCACGCGCAACAAAGCACCCTCCTCTGGCATCAAGCCTTGCTCGGTCAGCGCCTGCGAGAAAATCGTCAGGCCATTGCCACTGCGCTCGGCGAGCGTGCCGTCGGTGTTGACGATCAGCACGTCGAATGGCGGCGACGTCTGGAACGGGCCGATCAGCAGGCCGTCACTGCGGTGGGACTTGCTGTTTGCCGGGCGTTGGTCTTCGGGCCAGTCGCAGCAGAGTTTGATTGCCGCTGCGCTCCAAGAGTGACGCGCAGAGGCGCATTCAGTGGCGCTGACGGGCAAAACAATGCCCGCGTCGCGCAATGCCTGCGGCGCAATCACCCCATAGATATTGCCCCGTGCATCGTAGAATTGCGTCATCAACCTTAGTCCCTGCTACCGAAGAATCCCACTGTAAACCGAATCCCCTGTAGGAGTGAGCCTGCTCGCGATAGCGGTGTATCAGGCAAAAAAATATTGACTGACAAGCCGCTATCGCGAGCAGGCTCGCTCCCACAGGGTAGGATGTCGTCTGCACGTCCCCGAGCATCGGCGATCGAACCTCGTCGCTGAATCACTGTCCTTCGGGGACGCGATGTTTTTTGCCAAGGATCGATATGACCAGCCTCAACCCCCAAGACACCTTCGTCCCCGGACGCCTGCAACAGATGTCCACGCGCATCGCCTTTTTCATCGCCGGACTCGGTATCGCCGCGTGGGCGCCGTTGGTGCCGTACGCCAAGGCCCGTGCCGGACTGGATGAAGGCACGCTGGGGTTATTGCTGTTGTGCCTCGGCGTCGGTTCGATACTGGCGATGCCGTTGGCGGGGATTCTGGCCACACGCTTTGGCTGTCGGCGGGTGGCCACCGGCGGCACGCTGCTGATCTGCGCGGCGCTGCCGTTACTGGCGACGGTGTCGTCGATACCGGCGCTGATCGCTACCCTGTTCATGTTCGGCGCCGGCCTCGGTACGGTGGATTCGACGGTGAACCTGCAAGCGGTGATCGTCGAACGCGCCAGCGGCAAGAACATGATGTCGGGTTTTCACGGTTTGTTCAGTCTCGGCGGGATTGTCGGCGCGGCGGGTGTCAGCGCCCTGCTCGGCCTCGGCTTGACGCCTCTCGCAGCCATGTTGGTGGTGGTCGTGGTGCTGATCGCGGCATTGTTCAAATGCGTGCCGCACATGTTGCCTTACGGCAGTGAAAGCTCCGGACCGGCATTCGCCATCCCTCACGGCATCGTGCTGTTTATTGGCGGGATGTGCTTCATCGTGTTCCTGACTGAAGGCGCGGCGCTGGACTGGAGTGCGGTGTTTCTGGCGCAGGAACGCGGGATCGACACGGCGTACGCGGGGTTGGGTTATGCGGCGTTTGCATTGACCATGACCGCCGGACGTTTGCTGGGTGACCGCATTGTGCGGATTGTCGGTGCCACGCGGATCATTCTGTTTGGCGGTCTGTTGGCTGCGGCTGGCCTGTTTCTGGCGACATTTGCGCCGAGCTGGCAAGCGGCACTGGTGGGTTATGCGCTGGTCGGTGCCGGCTGTTCGAACATCGTGCCAGTGCTGTACACGGCGGTGGGCAAGCAAACGGTGATGCCGGAAAGCATCGCGGTGCCGGCGATTACCACTTTGGGCTATGCAGGGATTCTGGCAGGGCCGGCGGTAATCGGTTTTGTCGCCCATGCCAGTAGCTTGAGCTTTGCCTTTGGCTTGATGGCGGTATTGTTGGTCGCGGTGGCCATCGGCGGTAAGACATTGAAAGTATGAAGATTGGCGCGACACCTGTCAGGTTTGACAGTAGACAGGCCTTAACCCTTTGAATCATGGTGATTTCCAGCCACGCGGAAATGGAAATCTGTCATGAACATTCGAATTGGATCGGCTGTTGCACTTATCGCTCTTCTCCAGGGATGCGCCTCCGTCAATCGATACGACTGGGGCGAAGGCGGAGCCAACTTTGCTCCCGCTGAGCGGCTGGCCAATGCCAACGGATGTTATGCGCATTGGCAAGCCATTGGCCGTGTCGAAGTTGAAGGCGGCATGACCTGCTCCGGTACACTCATTGACACACGAGAACCCGGTACTGTGTCGAATCCGGCTTATGTACTGACCTCCGGACACTGCACACATCCGGAGATAGGCAATAACGAGGTCATCGTCAATCAGCCTGCAAAGGGTCGGGTTACGTTCAATTATTTTTTCGACACGCAACCGCACAGTCGCTCCTATGCGGTAAGCCGGATTGGCTGGAGCACGCTGCGTGGCCAAGACATCTCCATCGTTGAACTTGAACGGCCTCTGGAACAGTTGATCAGCGACGGTATCGAGCCTCTGAAACTGGCGCATGCCCCCTTGCCCCCCGAAGAAAACATTTTGATCACCGGCGCGCCCGTGAACGGCTTCATTCAGCGAATGGCATGCAAACAGGAACATTCGGCAGCGGTCATCGAAGGCCCGTGGCGATGGGTAGGACAATCGAGCAACCGTTGCCTCGATGTTGTCAGTGGATTATCCGGCTCACCGTTGCTTGCGCGTTATACCAATGAAGTCGTGGCTGTGTTGGGCACTACCACGCGCGGAAGTGAGCGTAATCGATGTGACAAGGGCGCCCCCTGTGAAGTCGTTGCCGGGCAGGTCAACAAGCGAACTGACACCAACTACGCCTCCACAACCGAAGGCCTGGGTGCATGCTTCACCAAGGGCCGTTTCGACCCGCGTCCGGGCGACTGCCCGCTGGGAGCGGCATGGTCTTTTCCGACATCATCGCAAAACAGCGATTACATCAAAGTCGAGCGTGACGAGCACGGACAAGTCGTGCCATGGCATTGGCTGCAAACCTTCGCATTGAGCGCTCCCTACTACCGCTATCGCTATACGCGCACGCTGGACGAATGCCAGTCGCTTGCTGGGTATAGCCAGGTACAAACCGCTCGCCCTGGTTCCGAGAATCAGTTGAACCATGAACTCAAAGAAGGTGCGGGGCTATATTTTCTCTGCCTGATTGGTCAACAGCGGCCTACGGACGTGCCAAAACAATCGGATGGAAAAACCCCCAGCATCTATTGGCGGTGGTTGCTGGAAGCACCAGCGCCGTTGGCGCCGGCCTATAAAATCGAATGGGTGGGTGACGATGACTACGATGTCAGGGTTTTTCCGGTCTCACCGGATCTGGATCCCTTTCAATTTCAGTACAAGTCCGGGCAGCCCGGGAGCATCAACTGCAATGACGGGCTGGGATTCCAGCGCGTATCGCCCTCCACGGGCGTGTTCCATGTTTCCGTTGCCAATGGCCGGCAGAACGTCTGCCTCAAAGGCGCAGACCTGGCGGGGAATCCCGGACCCGTTCTCAACTTTCTGATACCTGAATAGCCTGAGAGCGTTTATTGCTGAACCAGAGGAAACCGGTTCAGCAATGGCTTGAGTCTTAGAAACCGACGCTGGCCTGCACAAAAAACGTACGCGGCGCGCCGACATACATCCCCGAGTTGTTGTCGCTGGAGCGGGTGAAGTACTGCTTGTCGAAGACGTTCTTCACCCCGGCGCCCAGCTTCAGGTTCGACACCTGCGGTCCGAAGTCATAGCCGCCACGCACGTTCCAGGTCACGTAACCCGGAATGTCGCCGTACTGCCCGTCTGCGGTGCCGTCAGTGATGTAGTTGCCGTTGAAGCTGCCATCAGCGTTAACCCCGGTGCCCGGCGAGCGCTGTTTCGACTGGGCGAAACCGTCGAGGTTGTAGGTCCAGCGGTTGATGTCGTAACGCAAACCGACGGTCGCCACCTGACGCGAATAGAACGGCAGATCACGGCCCTTGAAACCCGGAATCTCGCCTTCATACGTGGCGCGGGTGTAAGTGAAACCGGCGTTGGCGGTCAAGCCATCGAGACGCGGATCCAGTGCCGCCATGTCGTAGTGCACCGACGCTTCGATGCCTTGGTGCTTGGTCGCGCCGAGATTCGTCCAGCCGACATCGTTGCTGATGTATTGCAGCTCGTCATCGAAGTCGATGTAGAACAGCGTTACCTCACCGCCCCACACATCATCGTTGTAGCGCGTGCCGATCTCGTAGGTCTTGGCCTTTTCCGGCTCCAGGCCATTGGCGGTCTGATCACCCGAGCCGCCCTGACCGAGCTGGAAATACTGCAGGCTGCCGAACGAGGTTTCATAGTTGGCGAACAGTTTCCACGCGTCCGACAGGTGATACATCACGCTCAGCGCCGGCAACGGTTCATTGCTCTCGATGCTGCGGTTTTTCGCCTGTACCGGCTTGCCGGCCGTGTCGAGCACCGCGCGGTCATGCCAGTCAGTGCTGATGTGTTCGAAGCGGATGCCCGGGGTGATGGTCCAGTTGCCGACATCGATTTTGTTGTCGAGGTAGACCGAGTTGGCTTCGGTGCCGCCGGTACGATCCTGGAAAACATGACCATCAGACGTCGGCGTGAGCACCGGCTGATTATTGACCAGCGCCACTCGGCTCGACGATTCGTGCATCGCCTCTTTCAGGTAGCGATAACCAACGCTGACTTCCTGCGTGGTCGGGCCGACATCGAAGACCCGCGAGACCCGTGGCTCGATGCCCAGCGTGTAATACGAGCGCGGATAGGAGCTGAGGGTTTTCTGGTCGCGCGCGGCGATGGTACTGCCACGGAAACTGTCGGTGTAATAAGTGAGGATTTCCGCCTGGGTGCGTTCGTCGATCTGACGGATCCATTTGAACGACACATCTTTGCGCCGCCCGGTGAATTGGTCGTAGTCACGCACCGAGTCGTACGGTTTGGCGTCGTACTGCTTTTGCGTCAGACCACCGGGCATGTCGGCCGTGGCGTCGTAGTAGTGGAAGTTGAGGCTGAAATCGTCCTGATCGGTGGGCGCCCAATGGGTCTTGAGCAGCACGTCGTCGATGTCGTTGCCGTTGTTGCGCTCGCGATAACCGTTACCGTTGACGCCGGAATACAGCAACGCCACGCCCATGCCGTTGTCGGCAGTGCCACCGAGGAACGCCGTATCGATGTGTTTCCAGCCACCGTACTGAGTGGTTTCCAGGGTGGTGCCGATTTCACCGGTGGCTTTTTCCGGGATCGCGCGGGTGACGAAGTTGATCACCCCGCCGACGTTCTGCGGCCCATAACGCACCGAACCGGCGCCACGCACCACGTCGATGCTGTCGAGATTGCCCGAGGAAATCGGCGCCATCGACAGTTGCGGTTGACCGTACGGGGCGAATGCCGCCGGTACGCCGTCGATCAACACGGTGGAGCGCGGCGACAGACGCGAGGTCAGACCGCGCACGCCGACGTTGAGGGAAATATCGCTGCCGCCGGTGCCGTTGGAATCCTGCACCTGCACGCCCGGGACACGCTTGAGCACGTCGCTGACGTTCATCGCGCCCTGCTCGACCATGGCTTCGCGGCGGATCACCGTGCGCGCGCCGGGATGGTTCTGCACCACGGCGGCGTTGGCATCACCGAGCCAGTCGCCAACCACCTTGATGTCGGTCACGCCCAGTTCCAACGGGCCGTTGCTGGCGGCGGAACTCGCGGCCGGCGACAGCGTTACCGAACCTTCGTTGATCTGATAATCCAGACCGCTGCCCTGCAGCAATTGGCGCAACGCCTGCTCCGGCGAGATATCACCGTCGACTGCCGGCGCCTGTTTGCCGGCGACCAGGTCCGGGCTGAAAAACACTTGCAGCGATGTCTGCTGGCCCAGTTCGCTGAGGGCCTGACCCAATGGCTGCGCGCGGATATGAATCGCTTCACCGGCAAACGCCAGCGGCATGGCAGCGTTGACCGCCAGCGCTAGGGCCAGCGGCAGCCAAGGGGATTTTTTGTTGTTGGCAGTGGTGTTTTTCACGTCGTACGTAGTCCTGTGGATCGCAAGAGTGTGCGGCTGTTAATGCAAACCAGTTGCAGTTGAACAGGAAGACGATGAACTCGAAAAAAACCTGAATTTTATTTTGCGATTATTTCCTGACTGCCATCCGCAAGGGTGCGAACGGCCACCGGCAGGATGCTCGGCAAGGCTTTGAGCAAAGCGTCGGTGTTGTCCGATTTGAACACGCTGGTCAGGCGCAGACTGGCCACGGCCGGATTGGCCACGGTCAGCGGCTGCTCACGGTAACGCGAGACTTCGGCCGCGACCTCACTGAGGCTGGCGTTGTTGAACACCAGTTTGCCGCTGCGCCACGCTGTCAGCTCCGCCGGGTTGACTGCATAGGCGGCGGCGACTTTGCCTTGCGCATCGACATAAGTGCCGAGGCCTGCGGTCAAGCTGATGAAGTGATCATCCGCTGCATCGCGCCCCTGCACTTTCACCGTGCCCTGCTCCACCGCTACGCGGGTTTGTGTGACATCACGGCGCACATCGAAACGCGTGCCGGTGACCGTGACCTTGCCATTTCCGGTCTCGACCACGAACGGTCGCGAGGTATCGTGCGCGACGCTGAACAGCGCTTCGCCTTCGCTCAACTCGATCAGTCGACGATCCTGTTCATAGTGCACTTGCAAGCGGCTGCGGCTGTTCAGATCGATCACCGAACCGTCCGGCAGCGCCACGTGTTTGCGCTCGCCCAGCGCCGTGGCGAATTCGGCGCTGTAGCCGCCGGGATGATTCAAACCACTGAACAAACCCAGGCCGAGCGCCACCGCCAGCACACTCGCGGCCACGGCATAACGCAACACCGGACGACGTTTGCGGCGTGTTGGCGGCGTTTCAGCAAGGGCTTTGAGGCGTGGCGCCGGGAGCAAATCCGCCGCCGACCACAAGCCCTGGAGCAATTGGAATTCGTCACGGTGCTGCGGATGTTGATTCAGCCAGGCATCGAAGCGCTGCTGCTCGTCGGCACTGACGGCCGGCTCCTGCAAACGCACAAACCAGCGAGCCGCGTCATCGCGCACCGTTGTTTGCCCGCACGCGCAATCACGCGTATCCATCATGGAATGTCCTGTTGGGCTGGGGATGAAAAGCTGCGGCGGTTCATGACTGCAACCCGTCGAGGCGATCACGCAGATGCCGCAGGGTGCGGATCATATACTTTTCGACCATGTTCTTGGACAGGCCCAGGCGTTCGGCGATTTCCGCCTGGGTCAGGCCTTCGATCTTCTGCCAGACGAAGATCTTGCGGCAATTGACCGGCAATTCAGCGAGCGCCCGTTCGATGGAGTCAGCCAACTGGATCGCATGCATGTAATGCTCCGGGTCGCCGGATGACGACTCACTGTGATCAATGGCCTGGGACTCCATGGCGCCGCGCCGATCCTCACGCCGATAACCGTCGACCGCGATATTGCGCGCGGTCTGGTGCAAATACGCCCGGGGCTGCTGCACCGCCGCCGAATCCGACTCAAGCACCCGCACAAAGGTGTCGTGCGCCAGATCCTCGGCCTGCGCGCGATTGCGCAGGCGGCGAGTCCAGGTGCCGATCAACTCTTCGTAATGCTCGAAAAAACCGGGTCTGCGGGGACGCATGGGGGTTTGGCGGCGTGCTGAGGAAAGGGGTGTGAATAGTAATGCTTCCTATTAAGGCGAAGCAATGGATTCCTCGATCCGACCGTCCGGGTCGCCTCGCGAGCTCAGCGCTTTATCGAAATCACCCCACTCATGTAGTCATGCAAGTCACGCAGATCCTTAACGCTCCAGGCATGCGGCGGTATTTTTACCCCGTTTTCCTGCAGCGTTTTTGGAATCAGGTTGCCGTTCGGGCGAAGGATGATCGACGACACAATCACCCCCGGATATTCACTCAGGCGTTTTTTGAACGCGGAGGTGGTCAGGTCGGGTGTGGGCGGATTGCTTTTACGCGCCAGCGGTCCGCTGCCTTTTATATCGGCGCCGTGGCACACAGCGCAGCGCTGCGAATAGAGGTTTTTGCCGTTGCTGTTATCCGCGAAGGACACGGATGGTTGGGCGATCAACAAAGCCCCGAGTACAGCGACGAATGCCGTTTTCATTGTTTGCCTCCCTGGCGTTTTTTAAGGTCGCGCATGATGCGCGAGATTTAACGCCTGGCGCAAAACAATGTGGGAGCGAGCCTGCTCGCGAATGCGGTACATCAGTCACTGGTTGCATTGACTGACAGGACGCTTTCGCGAGCAGGCTCGCTCCCACAGGGTTGGGTGGTGGATGCGGGGTCAAGTGCATCCACCACTGGCCGTTGGATCAGCCTTTCTCGTCGATCCCGGCTTGCAGGGTCTGGCTGTCCAGATGACCGCTGAGGGTGACCGGGCCGACTTTCAAGGTGCCGTTTTCCAGGGAAACCTTCGGTGCGTTTTCCTCGGCTTTATGCGGCAGATCAAGGCCCGCTTTCACGCCGTAGTCACGGTTACTCAGATCAGTGCTGCTGACCTTCGAACCACCGAGATCGACCTTTCCTTGCGTCGCCGAAATCCGCGCGCCGGTCAGCTGTGTCGCGCCGCCGACTGCGAGGTTCACGCCTTGGCTGGCACTGATCGCGGACGCCTGCGCAACGCTGTCCTTGTGCGCGTACTCACCCTGCGCTTTCAGTGTCGGTTTGTAGTCGGTGCCGGCGAGCTTCTCTTTGTCACTCGGTGAATTTTTCTTCGCAGTCAGGCCCAGATCAACATCGACCTTGGCGTGGTTGCTCGCGTCCTGACGGCTTTCGACGGTCAGATCACCCGCGACCTTGCCGCTGACATCTTTAGCGTCGATCCGCGCACCCGCCAACTGTGCATCACCAGCGCTGTTCAACACCACGCTGTCAGCCTTGATCTGGCTGTTCTGCTGGGTGCTGCCCTGCAAGTAATCCACAGCGACTTTGGCCCCGGCGTTGAAGCCGTGGTCGCTGCTGGCCTTCTCATCAGCGGCGGTCGGGGTTTTGCTGCTCAGGTTGCCACCGGCATTCAGCGCGACATTCCAGTTATTGCGGTGGTCGGTGGACTGCGCCGACTCCTGCACGTAACCACCCTTTTGCGCGTCGATGCTGACGTTCGGTGCGCTGACTTGCGTGCCTTGCAGATGAATCGAATCACCGCTCAACGCGATGCCGCTCTGGCTGTTGAGTTGGCCACCGGTAAGGGTTTTCGAATCCTCGTTGACCCGACCGATATTGAAGTTGCCACTCAGATTGCCGCCCTGATCGCGGCTCTTCTCGCTGCTGGTTTTGCTGCCGCCACCCTTCAAGCCGCCGCCGAGATTGCTGCCGGTCGCGGTATGAGTGTCGGTTGCGGCTTGCAGATCGAGCTTGCCATCAGCGTGCAAATCGATGGCGCCAGCGCTGTCGATTTTCGTGCCTTGCTGGACTTGATCGCCGCCGCTGCTGAGTTGCACCGGACCGTTGCCGGTGATGCTCGCCACATGGGCCTGAGTGTCAGTGCTTTGCTTGCCGCTGTGATCAAGCTGGAAACCGGCGCCGAGATCAACGTTGGTGCCATCGGTGCCGGGCAAGGTGCCGACCGTCAGCGAGCCATTGCCGCGCAGGCTGCTGTCGTTGCTGGTCTGCCGGTCATTGGCCTGATTCATCGCCAGATCACCGCCCGTCTTGATGCTCACACCGCCCTGCCCGCCGTCGAAACGACTGCCTTCGAACTGCGCATCGCCGCCGACCTTGATGTTCACACCCTGGCTACCGGCGTAACCGCCGACCACGGCGCTGGAGTTGTCCTTGCTCGACGCACTGCTGCCACCCGCGCCGCTGCCGGCGACATTCACGTCTTCACCGTTCTTGGTGTAGACGCGCACATCGACCTTGGCATCCACCGCGTTGGCGCTGCTGTTGTGCGTATTGCTGGCGGCATCGGCAAGCAGTTGGTCAGCGCTGATGTTCACTTGGCCGGCGCTGGCGTGGTATTGCGTGCCTTGGTCGTGCAGCGTGCCGGTGGTTTTCACATCGACAGTGCCGCCGTCAAAACGGCTGACCACGGCGTTGTTATTTTGCTCGGTTTTGCTGGCGCTGCCATGGCCGACCGCAACGTCGATCCCGACGTTCGGCTGACCGAGATTGGCCAGAGCGTCCTTGTCCGGCACCTTGCCGCCGAGCACGTCTTTGACTGCGCCCACGATCGGCCGGGCGATGTCTTTGTACTCGACGTTGGCGCCGATGTCCGCCGACCAGTTGCTCTCGCTATGCGTGCTGCTGTCAGTGTTGCTGGCCGCACGGTTGTCGATCTCGTTCGCGGCGACTTTCAGACCGTCGCCAGCCTTGAGTTGCGCACCTTCAGTGGCGAGTTTGTCGGCATTGATCGTCAGGCTGCCGCTGCTCTGTACGCTACTGGTTTGCGCGGTGGTTTTACTGGTCGAGTCCTGCGCCGTGCTGTGGGCGAAATCGACGCCACTGCCAGCACGGTCGAGGCCGCCGGTGTAGTAGAAACCGCCGCCGGTGCTGGAGGTGTCGGTGGTGGTTTGGTGACTGTCGGCTGCGGCCAGCAACGACACGTTTTGGCCGCTCAACGTGGTGTCGCCAACGGTGGATTTCACCTCCGCGCCTTTGAGCGTGACGTCACCGCCCGCCTTCACCTGCACACTGCCGCCGCTGAGGCTGGAGCCTTGTTGAGTGACGTCGTTGCTAGTGACGGTTTGCTGTTTGTCTTCGTAGTGAATCCCGGCGCGGTATTGTTCCGGCGTTTGCTCTTTGGCGTACGCATCGAAGCCACGGGTGTGCGTGGTGTCAGTACTGTCGTGAGTGTTCTGCGCCGAATGCACATTGACGTCGCCTGCCGCGTCGGCCGTCAGCGCACCGCCAGCCTTGACCGTCGAGCCCGCCACTTCGATATCCTTGGCGCTCTTGAGCTTGAGGTTGCTGTCGGACACCAGTTCGCTGCGCACGGTGCTGCTGTCTTTGCTGTTCTGCCGCGACTCGTCCTTGCTGATGCCGAAGAACTTGCTGTCCTTGTCGTGGTTGTTGCTGTGCGAGGTGTCCTGCACGCCATCGATCACCAGCGAACCCTTGTCGCTGATCACGCTGGCGTCGGTGCCGCCACGCACTTGGCTGCCGCTGATGCGCACGTCGTCAGCCTTGACGATCAGTTTGCCGCTGGCGTTGACCTTGCTGCCCTGATGCTGGGTCTTGCCCTTGTCGGCATCGCCGGTCTTGCCGAAGAAACCACCGCCGACCAAGTCACCGGAGTAACGGTTGTCGCTGCTGCGATTGGTAAGAGTGGCCGTGGTGATTTCCACCTGTTTGCCGGCCAGTTGCACGTCGCCGGAGCTGTTTAACTCGGCGCCTTCGGAGCGCAACAACGCGGCGGTTTGTAGGGCGATATTGCCGGCCTTCAACTGGCTGGTGACGCTGCGCTGCTCCTCGCTGCTGCTGTTCCAGTCGGCTTTCCACAGGTGTTTGCGGTGTTTACCTTGATCGGTCTGCGTATGGCTTTCAGTGGCGGCGGTCAGGCGCAAGTCGCCGCCGCTTTGCACATCGAGAGTCTTCGCCGCTTCGACCTTGGCGGCTTTCAGCTCGGTATCTTTACCGGACGACAACTTGGCGTCGCGGCTGGCGATAATCTGGCTGCCGTGCTGGCGCGATTCACTGTCGGTCTGGGTGCGGTCGTAGGTTTCCCAGGTGATGCCGATGGTGCTGTTGTTCCAGTTTTCGCGCTTTTCCTGAAGCTTGCGGCTTTCGACCGTTGACAGGGTCAGGTTGCGTTTGGCGTCGAGCGTGACGTCGCGAGCGCTGACATCGGTAGCCGCCAACGTCAGATCCTTGCCGCTGTGCAAAGCCACATCGCCCTGACTACTGCGGAGACCGGCGCGGGTCACGTCGAGGCTGTTGGCCACGGCTTCACCGCTGACACTGAGGTCACCGGCCGAGCGAATCTGCACGCCATCACGCCCGGCGACTTGCACCGCGCCAACCCGTACGCCAGCACCTTCGGCGGTGCTGACAATGTTGATGCGCCCGGCCTGCATGGCGCCGAACAGACTGGCGTCGATGCGTTGATCGCCGGTGTTGCCGGTGTTGCCGGCAGGGTCGACGGTTTTCACCTGGCCGCTGGCGTAATCAACCTGATTGCGCCCGACCGTAAGGTTCAACTGGTCGCGCGCAGTGATCGCGCCCTGGCTGTCGATACGTGGCGCGATCAGGTTGATCGAACCCTCGCCGTTGCGCAGTCCACCGCTGTGAATCTGCAACTGACCACTGGCGTCGCGGGTATTCAGACTTTGCAGTTTGCCGTCATTCAATTCCGGACGACCGACCACCAGATTGGCGTTCGGCGTATTGATGAAGCTGCCGCCATTGACCGAGATGCCGTTGGGGTTGGCCAACACGTAATCGGCAGGCCGACCGAAGATTTCCTGCGCGCCGTTGATGGCGGACGGATTGCGGCTGATCACTTCGTTGAGAATCACGCTCGCCGCCTGGCCTTGCAGTTGCGGGTTGGCCGCCAGTTGCCCGGCCAGTTGCGATTGCCCGGCCTGCAAGGCGTTGTTCAGTACCAGGCCCTGACGGTCGACGTTGTAATCGAGGAACTGGTTGTGCGACAGGCCCGAACCGTTGGGCGCGACGATGTTGACGATGGGCACACCGCCCTGGGTCTGCAATTGCGCGGTGCCGCCGGGTCCCGGTGCGACCACGACGCCGCCGGCGAGCGCGCTCGGCAGGTGCACGGCGAAGAACAGGCTGGCAATCGCCCAGCGCAATTTGCCCCGCGGCGAAAGATGAAATGCAAAGGTGTGTGCTGGCATAAAAACGTCTCCATGTGAGTACGGCATCACGTCGCGCGTTTAGTCTTGGCCGTGGCTGACGCGCTCAGATCCGACGGCTGTTTGTTCACTGCGTTGTTCGTTGCGGTAGCGTCATATCTGCACCCCGACGCGCATCAGCCAGGTTTGCGGTTCGTGTTGCAGACCGCTCGGGGTGTTGAGCGCGCGTTGATAATCGACGTCCACTTGCAGGTTCTTCCAGCCCAGATTCAGGCCGACACTGGTACCACTCAGGCGCTGGCCCTGAGCACCGTGATCAGCCTTGATCCAGCCGTGGTCGAGGCCCACCCGCGGGGTGATCTGCACCGGCCATTGACTGCGCAGCGGCAAGCGCAAGGTGTTGCGCCAGATCGCGCCGCTGGCGCCGGAGGCACTGCTGACCCGATAGCCGCGCACCGCCGAATCATCGGTGCCGAGCAATTGTTCGATCGCTGGCAACGGGTCCGGGCTGTACTGCAAATTGAGCTGGCTCTGCCACTGCCAGGCCTGCGCGCCAAGCTGACCATTGCGCCACTGACTGAGGCCGGCGCGGTACTTGCGGAACTGCGCCTTGGGCAGGTTGTTGATCTGCTGCTGTGAGTCGTCGTCGGCGCCAAACCAGCGCAGGCCCTGGGCGTAATTGACATCAAGGTTCCACACCGCGCGGTCGAGCCAGAACAGATTGAGGCCAGCCTCAGCCACCGTCAGCGTCGGGCTTTGAATACCGAGGCGAACGTCTTGCAGGTAGCTGTCGACATCCTTGTGCGCCAGTTGCAGGTTGGCGCTGAGCTGACGGCTCTGGTCGCGCCACAGCACACGGTCGGCGCGCAGGCTGACTTGGTCGGTGATGCCGGTGTTGTGAAAGGTCACGCTTGGCAGTTTGAATGGCGCGCGATATTCGGCATGGCTGGCGAACACGCTGTAGGTCCAGTAACCGTAGGGAATCGCGTAATACAGGCTGGCGTTGCGGCTGTAGCGATCGCCCTGATTGAGGGTGTCGCTGGCGCTGAGGCTCAACAGGTCGTTGAGTTGCAACGGGCTGTCGAGACTGAGGCTGACGGTGTCGCGATCACGTCCGGTGCTGGCGCTGCCGAGGTTGTCGATGCCCGCGTTCAAGGCCCAGCGCGAATGCGCGGAGATGCGAGAACGCAGGATGATCCGCGAGGCACCGGGCTGGCTGCCGGGAGCGATATCGGCGGTGAGATCGATTGAGCGCAGGCGATTCAGTTGATCAAGGCCCTGCTCCAGATCGCGCAGGTTCAGCGGCTCGCCGAGCATCCCCGGAAACGCGCCGCCGAGGGACACCGGCAGACTCTGATCGGCCAGTTCGATGGACTCGATGTAGCCTTCGTCAACGCGGATATCCAGTGACTGCCCCGCTGCCGGTGCGCTGAGCAGATACGGACGGCTGGCGATGTAGCCCTTGTCGACGTAGCTCGCGGTGATGGTCGCCAACAGATGATTGATCTGGCCGACGCCCATGCACGGCGCCAGCAGCGGTTTGATCCGCGCGTTGAGTTTGGCGCTGTCGATCAACGTGACGCCGCCGATGCGCGCACCGCTCAATGGCCAGCAACGTTCATCGGCGGTGACGGTTGGCGGAATGGCCGGGGTGACCGGCACCGGACCGAACGCGCCGCGCTCCAACTGCCGCTTTCTTTGCTCAAGTTGCAGTTGTTGCAGATCGCGCTGTTGCTGTTGTTGCTGGCGCAGCACTTCCTGGCCCGGCGCGACAGGTTCGGCGGCTTCAATCGAGGAGGCACACACACTCAACACAAAGGCCGACAACAGCGGGCAAAGCGGGGAACGACGGCGAAAAACAGCGCGAAACGGAAACGGCACGCAACATCCTTGCGATCATCAAATGGCGTAATGCCATGTCATCAATGATCGTGATAGTCGGAGCCCTCCTACACAAATGCAAGACGCTTCCTACAGCGCTTACATTTCTTAAACAATTGCTTTGCCTGGCTTTATTGTCAGCAGCAAGGCCACGGCACTGCACGCTACCAGGGTTTCCCCGAGGGCTTGAAACCAGCCGGCGAGCATCAGTCCCGCGCCGATCAGCAGGTAATACATCAAACCCAACAACGCCCCGGCGGTGCCCAATCGATCCGCGTAATTGGCCAGGGCCGAACCGAGAATGTTCGGGATTGCCAGGCCAAACGCCAACACCACCAGCAGCATCGGCAGCACGAACGCGACACTGCCTTGCAGCGACCATACGCCCACGCCACCGAGCAAGGCGATGCCAGCCGCGAGGCGAATCAACTGCAATGCCTTGAACCCGGCCGTCAATAAACGCCGGTTGAGCCATGCTCCAAAACCTGAGCCCAGCGCGAGGATCACGCCGCTGTAGCCGAACCCGCTGGCGTCCACGTCCAGCCGCTGAAACATGAACGGTGCAAGGCTGTAATAGCTGAACAGCGCCACGTTGAACGATGCAATCCACAGCGCCGAGCGCCAGATCCCCCAGTCTCGCAGCATGCGCCCAAGGGTTTCGAACAGACCGACATGGCTGCAGGGCGCTGGCCGGGTTTCCGCCAGGATGTACCAACTCCATAGCCACAACAGCGTTGCCAGCAACAGCAATGCAGTGAGGACACCGCGATAACCGAAGGCCTCAACCAGGCTGGCGCCGCTGAACAGGCCAATCGCCGGACTGGCCGCCAGCGCGATGCCTACCAGGGAAAACACCTGCGCCAGTTCGGCGCCTTTGAAGCGGTCGCGCAACACGGTTTGCGTGACCACCGAGCCCACCGCAGCACCGAAAGCCGCCAACATCTGCGCCAGTAACAAGCCGTTGAAACTGCTGACCCGCAGACCGAAAAGTGTGGCAGCGGCGTAGATCGCCAGGCCCGCGAGCATCGCCGGGCGTCGACCGATGCGATCACACAAACGCCCCCACACGACCACCCCGACGGCAAACGCGAGGAAATACACCGACAAGGTCTGCGCGGCGGCTTGCGGGCCAACGTTAAACGCACGCCCGATATCGCCGAGCGCCGGGCTGTACAGGGTTTGCGCGATCTGCGGAAACATCAGCAGCGCAATTGCCAGCCACAAGAAATATCTGTTGTTCATCCTTCATCACTCCTCACTTGAACCGCCGAGGAGTTTAAGAACCGGCCACTGGCGTATTATCCAAATCCTGCCAACTTATCGCTGAAATCGGACAACTCATGGCCTGGCTCGAAGCCCACGCAACATTCGACGCAGATCGCTTTCAGGCGCCGGTGATTGGTATCGCCTCGACCTTGGGCGACCACGACTCCGGCCTGCACCGTCATCAACGCGGGCAACTGCTGTACACGCGACAAGGCTGCACGCGGATTACTCTGGCGCAGCAACTGTGCCTGTTGCCGCCGTCGCGGGCGGCGTGGATTCCGCCGGGTGTCAGCCATCGGGCGGTGATGCAGCGAAGTGTCGATTACCGCTCCATCTACTTGATCCCCGAACTGTGCGCCGAGCTGCCAGAGCAGGTGTGCGTGATCGAAGTCAGTGCCTTGTTGCGTGCGGTGCTGGAGCCCATGGCGCTGGCCGATTTCGCCACCGATTGGCAGCAGGGCAAATTCGCCCACTTGCTCGGCCTGTGCCTGAGCGAAATCGAGGAAGCGGCGCAACAACCGATGTTGTTGCCGTTACCTCAAGACAAACGCCTCGCGCCGCTGCTGCAAACGCCCGAACGTCTGCCTCCGGAGCTGCAAGTGCTGGAACAGCAGATCGGCGCCAGCAGTCGCACCATCGGGCGAATCTTCCAGCGCGAAACCGGCATGAGTTATCAGCAATGGCGCCAGCAGTGGCGCTTGATGCGCGCGATGGAATTACTCGCCACCGGGCGCAGCCTGAGTTACTGCGCGTTCGAATCGGGTTTTGCCAGCGACAGCGCCTTCATCGCCTTCTTCAAAGCCATGACCGGCAGCACGCCGGGCCACTGGCTCAAGTGAGCAACTGACGATTGGCAGCAGAAATAATTTGCGACTAAATATTACCTGCGTCATATTACAGCCGTAATAACGACCCGTTTGCGCAGGTATCCCGCCATGACCAGCATGCCCACCCTCGAACCTGTTGTGGTAAAGACCAGGCCGCCCCTGCTTAAACGCCTGCTGCTTCCCGGCGCAGGATTGCTCGCATTGATCTTTGCCGGTCTGTACGCCGTGCACTGGTGGGGCGCCGGGCGTTTTCTCGAAGAAACCGACGATGCCTATATTGGTGGCGATGTCACGGTGATCGGGCCGAAAGTCGCCGGTTACATCGACGAAGTGCTGGTCAGCGACAACCAGCATGTGAAGGCCGGCGATGTGTTGATCCGCCTCGACGCCCGCGACTATCGCGCCAATCTGGCCAAGGCCGAAGGCGCCGTCGCCGCCGAAGAAGCGCTGCTGGCCAACCTCGACGCCACCGAACAACTGCAACAAGCGGTGATCGGCCAGGCCCGCGCCGGCATCGACGCCGCCGGCGCAGAAACCGCGCGTTCGCGGGACGACAACGCACGCTACAAACGCCTGGTGACCACTAACGCCGTGTCCGTAGAAAGCGCACAACGCGCCGACGCTACCTTCAAAACCGCACAAGCCCTGAGCGCCCGTGCACAGGCCGAACTGCTGGCCGCGCAACGCCAACTGGCGGTGATCGACACCCAGAAACAACAGGCCCGCGCCGCCCTTCAGCAAGCCCGCGCCGAACGCGATCTGGCGCAACTCAACCTCGGCTACACCGAACTGCGCGCACCGGTCGATGGCGTGATCGGCAATCGCCGTGCACGGGTTGGCGCCTATGCTCAGGCCGGTTCGCAACAGTTGTCGGTGGTGCCGGCCAGCGGCCTTTGGGTCGATGCCAATTTCAAGGAAGACCAATTGGCGCGGATGAAACCCGGGCAACGCGTGAGCATCCGCGCCGACGTCCTTTCCGGACAGGAATTCCACGGCCGCCTCGACAGCCTCGCCCCCGCCACTGGTTCGCAATTCAGTGTGCTGCCACCGGAAAACGCTACCGGCAACTTCACCAAAATCGTCCAGCGCGTACCGGTGCGCATCCTCCTCGACCCCGCTGATGGCGTGCTCGGGCACTTGCGCCCGGGCCTGTCGGTGACTGCAGAAGTCGACACCCGCGCACAACCGGAAACCAGCGCCGTGGCCGTCGCGCCATGAGCACCGCCCTCGCCGCTCCTGCACAGCCATTCAACGCAGCGGACATGGCGACCGCCACCAAAGTGTTCGCCTTCGCGACCATGTGCATTGGCATGTTCATCGCGCTGCTGGATATCCAGATTGTCTCGGCGTCACTGCGCGATATCGGCGGCGGACTGTCCGCCGGCACCGATGAAACCGCGTGGGTGCAGACCAGTTATCTGATCGCCGAAATCATCGTGATTCCGCTGTCCGGCTGGCTGTCGCGGGTGTTCTCCACGCGCTGGTTGTTCTGCGCGTCGGCGGTCGGTTTCACCCTCGCCAGCCTGCTCTGCGGCGTGGCCTGGAACATCCAGAGCATGATTGCCTTTCGGGCGCTGCAAGGTTTTCTCGGCGGCTCGATGATCCCGCTGGTGTTCACCACCGCGTTCTTTTTCTTCACCGGCAAACAACGGGTGATTGCCGCCGCGACCATCGGCGCGGTCGCATCATTGGCGCCAACCATGGGGCCGGTGATCGGTGGCTGGATCACTGATATTTCCTCGTGGCACTGGTTGTTGTATATCAACCTGGTGCCGGGGATTTTCGTCGCTGTGGCGGTGCCGATGCTGGTGAAAATCGACCAGCCGGAACTGTCCTTGCTCAAAGGTGCGGACTATCTGAGCATGGTGTTTCTCGCGCTGTTTCTCGGCTGCCTGGAATACACCCTCGAAGAAGGCCCACGCTGGAACTGGTTCAGCGATCAGACCATTCTGACCACCGCGTGGATCAGTGGCCTCGCCGGGTTGGCCTTCATTGGCCGCACCTTGCACGTGGCCAATCCGATCGTCGATCTGCGCGCCTTGAAGGATCGCAATTTCGCCCTCGGCTGCTTCTTTTCGTTTGTCACCGGCATCGGCCTGTTCGCGACGATTTACCTGACGCCGCTGTTCCTCGGCCGGGTGCGCGGCTACAGCGCGCTGGACATTGGTCTGGCGGTTTTCTCCACCGGCGTGTTCCAGATCATGGCGATTCCGCTGTATGCCTTTCTGGCCAATCGCGTCGATCTGCGCTGGATCATGATGATCGGTCTGGGTCTGTTCGCGATATCGATGTGGGAGTTCAGCCCGATCACCCACGACTGGGGCGCCGGCGAGTTGATGTTGCCGCAAGCGTTACGCGGGATTGCCCAGCAACTGGCCGTGCCGCCAGCGGTGACGTTGACCTTGGGCGGGTTGGCGCCCGCACGTTTGAAGCATGCGTCAGGGTTGTTCAACCTGATGCGCAATCTGGGTGGCGCGATTGGTATTGCGGCGTGCGCGACCATTCTCAATGACCGCACCAACCTGCACTTCACGCGATTGGCCGAACACTTGAACAGCAGCAATGAAGCGATGAATCAGTGGCTGTCGCAGGTCAGTGGCAACCTGGCGAACCTGGGCCAGAGCGGCGACGTCGGTGTCACCGCCAGCCTGCGCCAGTTGTGGCTGCTGACCTACCGCGAGGCGCAAACGCAAACCTACGGTGACACCTTTTTGATGATCGGGGCGTGCTTCGTCATCGCCACGGCGATGGTGCCCTTGATGCGCAAGGTGCAACCACCGGCGGCGCCGAGTGCGGATGGGCATTGATCCAGTTTTATGAAGTTTCCCCGGCCCGTGTAGGGATTGTGGGCAGCTTAAGCCTGTGGGATTTTGCGGAAGCCTACGGCCAGACGATTCCAGCTGTTGATGGTGTTGATCGCCACGCTCAGGTCGACCATTTCTTTCGGTGTGAACTGCGCCGCAACCACCTCGTAATCTTCGTCCGGGGCGTGGGTCAGGCTCAGTTGGGTCAGCGATTCAGTCCACAACAGCGCGGCGCGTTCGCGGTCGCTGAAGAACGGCGCTTCACGCCATGCCGTCACCGCGAACAAGCGGCGCGGGGTTTCGCCACCCTTGATCGCATCGGTGGTGTGCATGTCAATGCAGAATGCGCAGCCGTTGATTTGCGAGGCGCGCAGCTTGACCAATTCGATCAGGGTCTTTTCCAGCGGCAGTTTGGACACGGCAGTTTCCAGAGCCATCATCGCTTTCAAGGCGTCTGGGGAGGCGGTGTAGAAATCGGTACGAGGTTGCATGGTAGCTCCGGGTAGCAAGTGAATGTGTGGCTACGTTAGCCCTCACACCCGGTTCGACAAATAGCCAATATTCCAGAAGATCAGGAGGCCACTCGGTTTTCCCGCTGACCGCTCGTCAGCCATTCGGCACCAAGGGTTCTGCGCGTCAGACCAATATCAGGTACATGCCATTTCTGGAGACGGATCATGATCACGCGCAAACTCACTTCGTTATTGCTCGCCGGGTTGCTCGCCAGCGCCTCGGCCGCCAGCTTCGCCGCCAACGACGGCGCTGACGCCACCGGCACCAAGTCCGGCGGCCCGACCAGCACAACTACGCCGCCAGACAACACGCCAGGGGCGCCTTCCGGTGGCAGCGGCTCTTCGGGTATGGGTTCCGGGACTGGCACCAATGGCGGGGCCAGTGGTTCAGGTTCCGGGGCTGGCGGCGGTACCGGATCGGCCGGCGGCGGCACTGGCGGTGCGGGCGGTGGCACTGGCGGCTGAACGAACAAGAGCCACCCGTGGTGAAAACCCTCGGTTGTATGGGTATTCACATAACCTTGGCTTGATGAAAATCACTGTGGGAGCTGGCTTGCCAGCGATAGCGTCAGCACAGTCAACATCTTCCTTGACTGACCGACCGTTATCGCTGGCAA
>NZ_AKJR01000189.1:0-54409 GCF_000282235.1 Pseudomonas sp. GM24
CAGGGTTCTCGGTCGTTCACACCTGTTGTGTACACCGCAGCCCCTTGTGGGAGCTGGCTTGCCAGCGATGGCCGCGACTCGGTTTCACGTCGATCCCCGATTATGCCTACCCCGGATGCGCCGCCGCCAACAGCTCTTTGGTGTACGGATGCTGCGGCGCATCGAACACATCATGGCTGGCGCCACGCTCGACCACTTTGCCGTCCTTGATCACGATCATGTCGTGGGCCAGGGCGCGCACCACCGCCAGGTCATGGCTGATGAACAGATAGGTCAGACCGTGTTTTTCCTGAAGCTGGCGGAGCAGGGCGACCACTTGTTTCTGCACCGTGCGATCCAGCGCCGACGTTGGTTCGTCGAGCAGGATCAGTGCCGGTTTCAGCACCAGCGCCCGAGCGATGGCAATGCGTTGGCGCTGACCACCGGAGAACTCGTGTGGGTAGCGATGGCGACTCTCGGGGTCGAGGCCGACTTCTTTAAGCACGCGGATCACTTGTTCGTCGCATTCATCAGCGCTCGACTCGCAGTGCACTTCCAGGCCTTCGCTGATGATCTGCGCCACTGACATGCGCGGGCTGAGACTGCCGAACGGATCCTGAAACACCACCTGCATTTGCCGGCGCCACGGCCGCATCTGCTTCTGATTGAGGCCGTCGAGCGCCTGGCCCTGAAAGCGGATACCGCCCACGGAGTCGAGCAAACGCAGGATCGCCTGACCCAGCGTCGACTTGCCTGAGCCGGACTCGCCGACGATGCCGAGGGTCTTGCCACGCTGGATGCTCAGGCTGATGCCATCCACCGCCCGCAGGTATCGCTTGCGCTGAAACAGACCGCCACCGACGACAAACTCAACCTTCAGGTCATCGACCTCCAGCACGTTTTCGCGTTCATCCCGGGGCAGGGCTTCGCCTTCGGGTTCGGCGTTGAGCAGCACGCAGCTGTAAGGATGTTTCGGCTCGGTAAACAAGGTTTCGCAGGGCGCCTGTTCGACGATTTCCCCGGCCTTCATCACGCACACGCGCTGGGCAATACTGCGCACCAGATTGAGATCATGGCTGATCAGCAGCAGCGACATGCCCAGGCGTTGCTGCAGGGATTTGAGCAGCAGCAGGATCTTGCGCTGCACCGTCACGTCGAGCGCCGTAGTCGGTTCATCGGCGATCAATAGCTCCGGTTCGCAGGCCAGCGCCATGGCGATCATCACCCGTTGCCGTTGGCCGCCGGAGAGTTGATGCGGGTAAGCCTTGAGGCGTTCCTTGGGTTTCTGGATGCCCACCAGTCCCAGCAGTTCGAGGATCCGCGCCTGCGCCGCTTTGCCGCCGAGGCCACGGTGCAGCAGCAAGGTTTCGCCGATCTGCTTTTCAATGGTGTGCAGCGGATTCAGCGAGGTCATCGGCTCCTGAAAGATCATGGCGATGCGGTTGCCGCGCAACTCGCGCAAGACCTTGGGATCGGCGCCGATCAGTTGCTGTCCGCGATAGCGAATGCTGCCAGTGGTTTGCGCTTCGCTTTCGGGCAGCAATTGCAGAATCGAATGGGCGGTCACCGATTTGCCCGAGCCCGATTCGCCCACCAGCGCCAGACATTCGCCGGGGCGGATGTCCAGACACAGGTCGCGCACCACGTTCTGGCCATGGAAGGCGACGTTGAGGTTACGGATTTCAATCAGGTTGTCAGTCATGGCCACGCTTCAGGATCGAGGGTCGAACGCGTCGCGTAACGCTTCGCCGATGAACACCAATAAAGAAAGGATCAGCGCCAAGGTGAAAAACGCTGTCAACCCAAGCCACGGTGCTTGCAGGTTTTGTTTGCCCTGACCGATCAACTCACCCAGCGAGGCACTGCCGGCAGGCATGCCGAAACCGAGAAAATCCAGCGCAGTAAGGGTGGAAATCGCCCCGGTCAGAATGAACGGCAGGTAGCTCAGTGTCGCATTCATGGCGTTGGGCAGAATGTGCCGGAAGATCACCTTGCGGTCGCTCAGGCCCAGCGCGCGGGCGGCTTTGACGTATTCCAGGTTGCGTCCGCGCAGGAACTCGGCGCGCACCACATCCACCAGTGCCAGCCACGAAAACAGCGCCATGATCCCCAGCAACCACCAGAAATTCGGTTCGACGAAACCGGAGAGGATGATCAACAGATACAACACCGGCAACCCCGACCAGACTTCCAGCACGCGTTGCCCGAGCAGGTCGACCCAGCCGCCGTAGTAGCCCTGCAAAGCCCCGGCGGCGATGCCTATGAGGGCGCTGACAAACGTCAGCATCAAGGCAAACAGAATCGACACCCGTGCGCCGAAAATCACCCGCGCCAGTACATCTCGCGATTGATCGTCGGTGCCCAGCCAGTTGACCGACGTCGGCGGGCTCGGCGCCGGTTTGTTGAGATCGTAGTTTGGTGTGTCGTCACTGAATGGAATCGGTGGGAACAGCAACCAGCCGCCGTCCTTGCGAATCAGCTTCTGCACATAGTCGCTGCGGTAATCGGCCTGGAACGGCAGTTGCCCGCCGAACTCCTGCTCGGTATGCCGCTTGAACACCGGGAAGTACCACTGGCCCTGATAGCTGACGACCAAAGGCTTGTCATTGGCGATCAACTCACCGCCCAGTGTCAGCACAAACAGGCCGATAAACAGCCACAGCGACCACCAGCCACGGCGGTTTTTCTTGAAGCGTTCGAAGCGCCGACGGCCCAACGGCGAGAGCTTGAACATCAGGCGTTCCTCGCGGCGAAATCGATACGCGGATCAACCATCGTGTAACACAAGTCACCGACGAGTTTTATCAGCAGGCCGAAAAGGGTGAAGATGAACAGCGAACCGAACACCACCGGATAATCCCGCGAAACTGCGGCTTCGTAACTCATGCGCCCAAGACCATCGAGGGAGAAGATCACTTCGATCAGCAAGGAACCGGCGAAGAACACACTGATGAACGCCTGCGGGATGCCGGACACCACCAGCAGCATCGCGTTGCGGAACACATGTCCGTAGAGCACGCGACGTTCGCTCAGACCTTTGGCGCGCGCGGTGACCACGTACTGGCGAGTGATCTCATTGAGAAACGAGTTTTTCGTCAGGATGGTCAGTGTGGCGAAACCACCAATCACCAGCGCCGTGACCGGCAACACCAAGTGCCAGAAATAGTCGGCAATCTTGCCGAGAGTCGACAGTGATTCGAAGTTGTCCGACACCAGGCCACGCACCGGAAACCAGTTCAATGACGTCCCGCCGGCGAACACCACGATCAGGAACATCGCAAACAGAAACGCTGGCATTGCATAGCCGATGATGATCGCCGTGCTGCTCCAGATATCGAAATGACTGCCATGGTGCACAGCCTTGCGGATTCCCAACGGGATCGACACCAGATAGGTGATCAGCGTCGCCCACAAGCCGAGTGAGATCGTCACCGGCATCTTTTCCAGAATCAGGTCGGTGACCGTGGCGCCACGGAAGAAGCTTTTGCCGAAATCCAGTTGCGCGTAGTTCTTCAACATCAGCCACAAGCGTTCGTGAGCCGGTTTGTCGAAGCCGTACTGTTTTTCGATGTCCTTGATCAGTTGCGGATCGAGACCGCGACTGGCGCGGGAAGTACCGCTCATGGTTTCGCTGGCACCACCGCCGACACTGGCGCCACCGATCCCTTGCAGGTGGGCGATGGCCTGTTCCACCGGACCGCCGGGCGCGGCCTGGATGATCACGAAATTGACCAGCAGGATGATCACCAGCGTCGGGATGATCAACAGCAGGCGCCGTAGTATGTAACCCCACATCAGTGCGGTCCTCCGGGTCTGCCACGGGCGATCTTCTCGGCCGTCATCTGTTGATTGGTCAGCGGCGTGCTGCTGATTTCCCACCAGCTCTCGATGGCTTCGTCATTGCTGGCTTGCACCGACGGTATGCCGAAGCGGTTCCACCACACGGTCGAGGTGCCCGGTGGATAGTAGTTGGGAATCCAGTAGTAATTCCATTGCAGAACGCGGTCCAGAGCATGGGCGTAGCGCAGCATGTCGGACTGCGTGGAGGCGCGGATCAGACCGTTGATGAGCGTATCCACGGCAGGGTTTTTCAACACCATGTAGTTGTTCGCGCCCGGGTCGTTGGCCGATGCGGAACCGAAGTAATTGAGCAACTCGCCTCCCGGTGAAGTGCTGACCGGATAGCCGGTGACGATCATGTCGTAGTCACGACTCATCAGGCGATTGACGTATTGCGAAGAGTCGATGCGGCGAATGTTCAGGTCGATGCCGATCTGTTTCAGCGTGCGCTTGTACGGCAGCAGCAAGCGGTCCATGCCGTTCTGGCTGACCAGGAAGGTGAAGGTCAGCGGCTCGCCCTGGGCATTCACCAGTTGATCGCCATCCGGTTTCCAGCCAGCCTGTTCGAGCAATTCGAGGGCCTGTAATTGTTTGTCGCGGATCAGGCCGCTGCCGTCGGTTTTCGGTGCTTCAAAGACTTTGCTGAAGACTTCATCGGGAACCTGACCGCGCAGCGGTTCGAGAATTTTCAGTTCCTGCGCATCGGGCAATTCGCTTGCGGCCAATTGCGTGTTGGAAAAGTAGCTCTGCTGACGGATATACATTCCGCGCATCATCTGCCGGTTGCTCCATTCGAAGTCCCAGAGCATGGCCAGGGCCTGGCGCACGCGGCGATCGGCGAATACAGGTTTTTGCAGATTGAACACAAACCCCTGGGCCGACTGGGGCGCCTCGGTGGCCAGATGCGCTTTTTGCAGGCGTCCGTCGCTCAGTGCGGGGCTGTCGTAGCCGATCGAGTAGCCGGTGGCCGAGAACTCGCGGTTGTAGTCATAAGCACCACCGCGCAGCACTTGCCGGGCGACGTCGGTATCACCGAAGTACTCGATGCTGAAATGATCGAAATTGTAGAGGCCGCGACTGACCGGCAAATCCTTGCCCCACCAGTCGGCGTTGCGCTCAAAGGTGATGCTGCGCCCTGAATCGACTTTGCCGACTCGATAAGGGCCGCTGCCCAGGGGTGGTTCATACCCGCCACCCCCGGCGAAATCGCGGCTCTTCCACCAGTGCTCGGGAAATACCGGCAGGGTCGCGACGTCCAGTGGCAGGGTGCGGTTTTCATTGCTCTTGAAGTCGAAACGCACGGTCAACGGGCCTTCCACTTCGACGCCTTTGACGTCAGCAAACTGGGTGCGATAACGCAGGCTGCCCTGGGTCATCAATAAATCGTAGGTGTAGCGTACGTCTTCGGCGGTAATCGGCTTGCCATCAGCAAAACGTGCCTTGGGATTGATGAAAAATCGCAGCGACAGACCGTCATCCGAGCGCTCCATCTTTTGCGCGACCAGTCCGTAAACCGTGTAAGGCTCATCCAGCGAACGCTGGGCCAGCGGCGAATAGAGCAAACCATCGATCTGGGTGACGCCGATGCCTTTGTCTATATAAGGAAGAACATGATCGAAGTGGCCGATTTCGATGGCAGAGCGGCGCATCGTCCCGCCCTTGGGCGCTTGCAGGTTGGTGTAGTCGAAGTGACTGAAGCCGGCAGGGTACTTGGCGGGTTCGCCATAAACAGTCAGCGCGTGTTGCGGTGCAGCGTTCGCGCCGGTGGCGCCCGTCAGCAGGGCGAGGGCGGTGAGCATCAATGTGGGGAAAACCAGTCGCATTGTCAGCCTTGGAACCGGGAAATCGATAAGCGCAAGTTGTACGCGAGAGGCGCGCCAGTCGCCAGCCGTATGTGTAACTGAAACACAACGGCCCACCAGAAGGCGGGCCGTTGATAAGCAATCAGGCGACGGATCAGTCCTGACGGCTGGTGACTTCCAGCAGGTGATAACCGAACTGGGTTTTCACTGGACCTTGCACGACGTTGATTGGCGCGCTGAAGACCACGGTGTCGAATTCCTTGACCATCTGGCCAGGACCGAACGAACCCAGATCACCGCCCTGGCGGCTGGACGGGCAGGTGGAGTTGGCTTTGGCAACTTCGGCGAAATCAGCGCCACCTTCGATCTGGGCCTTGAGTTCGTTGCACTTGTCTTCGCTGGAAACCAGGATGTGGCGGGCAGTGGCTTTAGCCATGGGGAAACTCTCCAATCTATTTCAGTAAAGTGTGGAGCCTACCGGATTCAGTGGGCGAATTCTCGGCAAAGTTCCGTTCGATTGTCCGCAGCTTTGCTCAGAGATTCGCGGCGTGCAGACGTTCGGCGTGTTCAACGTACAGTTCAATCGGGTCGGGCAGGGTCGTGATGGGACCGGCCGTGCGGCGCAGGCTGCCCAGATGGTCCAGCGGATAGTCGGAGCGGATAACCTGCCCCAGATGAGAACTGAAGCGACCGACGAAACCGTCATTCTGCTGGGTCTCGGTCATGAAGTATTGCGATAGCGCATGGCAAATGTTCCGGGTCGGATCGAGTGTCGATGGACTGTCAGCCGGCAGGACGCCGCTCCATGAGTAATAACGCACACCATTGACTTGCTCCGCGCCGTGGCCGCCCCAGCTCCCGGGCAACCCTTGAGGAAACTTGTCGTTGAAATCGCCCACGCCTTCGGTAGTCAAGGCATTGAGTGCCGCCAGCGCGTTTTGCGGCAATCTTGCACTGCCACTGAGCAGCGAAAGAAAGTTGCCGAACAGGGTCGCAACATTCTGTGCGACCGCCTCGGGCAGTCGCCCGGGCACCAGTGCCTTGCGCAGAAAGTCGGCCAGCTCCGAACCGTGGTTCGGACCGCTGACAGAAGTCACCGAGGCTACCGCGTGTGGCGCAAGCGCCGCAGCGTATCGGGCAGCCAGTGCGCCCTGGCTGTGTCCGATGAGATTGACTTTTTCGGCACCTGTGCCCCGCAATACACGATCAATCTGTGCAAGCAGTTGTTCACCTCGTATTTCGTTTTTGTGGGTGGCAGAGAGGTGCGGAACAAACACTCGGCTGCCGCCGGCTTTCAGCGCGTTCTTTACGTCATGGAACAGCTCGAAATGACCAATGCGCTCAAATCCGAACAGGCCATGTACCAACAGGACGGGATAACGAGTTGAAGCATTCCGTTGCATGTTCTTACCTTTTTCGCAGAAGTTCATCGGGGAGTACCGAGGCCACTCTAAAACACTCGTCTCGTTGACGAAGTAAGAAGAGGCTTCTCTTGGCCGTTGAATCTGGACTAGGTGCTGTACGAATTTTCAGATACTTATGAAATCCGAATCGGAAGTTGCGGCCATCTTTCGCCCGGTTGATAGCGGTTTTGTGCAGTTTGCCTACCCAGTTGGAGGCCTTTGCCCGGAACCTGCGGCGGATCGGGCTGACATCGAAAATGTGAGAGGGCGGGTTAAATGTTGGCTGTCGACGCCGTCCACCTACACGGCGTTTTTTCCAAGGAATGGAGCCACCAATGCACACGCATGAAGTCGAGTTTTGCTACCGGATGCGTCACCCCGTCAGTCCCTGTGTGGCGAACGAACTGCTGCCAGCGGCAACCCTGGATTGTCTGGAGGGGGCGGTGCTGGACCCTTCTCTTGGCAAGGTCGTTGCCCGTATTGCCCCTTATGCAAACATGACCTGTGGCGATCAGTTGCTGTTGAGTTGGGACGGTCTGGATATAGAGGGCTTTGCTTATCAGCATGAAATGGTTCGTTATGTCAGCGAAGCCCAGGTCGGCAAGGATGTCGTTTTCGTTATCAAAGGCATGCACATCGCGGCGCTGGATGGCGGCTCGCTGGAGGTCTACTGGAAGCTGCTCAGTGCGGGCGCGTCCGTCCCTGCGCTATCTGCACGGGTGCAATTGTCTGTGGGAGATACTCCGCCGCAGTTGCTTGCACCAGTTGTCGAGGGGGCGATAAGGGGAACACTGGATCCGGAGCGAGTGACGGAAGGCACGCTAATCGTGATCCAGCCTTACGCCCGAATGGCGGTGGGGGATCGGGTCAGGTTGCTGTGGGGCGCTGACGCACTGCCCGCAGCGTTCAGCGACAGCTTGAAGGTTGAAGCCTGTGCTGTCGCTGACGTGCTGTCGTTCTGGGTTGACGGGGCGCACATCGCAGCGCATCTCGGTGGCGAAGTGATGGTGAGCTATCGAATCGAGCAGGCCGGTGGAGCAGTGCGAAAATCCGAGGTGACAAGAATCCTCGTCGCTCCGCTCCTTCGTGGTGAACTGGATGCTCCCGACGTGCTGGAAGCTGAAAATGGCGTGTTGCTGAAAGAGGATTCAGTCGATGGTGTCACCGTCGTGATCGGTAATGCCCAGACGCAGGAAGGTGAGCTGGTTTATCTCAAGTGCGACGGCGATCTTTTCAACCACCGGGATGACCGTGAGATCACTCGGGAGACGGCGGGAAAGCCGCTGATCTTTATCGTGCCACACCGGTTCTGGCGTGAGCACCATGGCACGACCGTGCGTGTGGCCTACACGGTTGAGCGTCTGGACGATGTCAGTCAGGCATCGGCGGTGGCGCAGGTGCAAGTGGAGGCATAGCGGGAACGTGGTCAGCCCTCCGGATTGCACTGAATCTGGAGGGCAAGCCTGGTTGTCAGGCTTTTACCTGTGCCGCCAGGCGTTGTGCGGCGTCAAGGAGCAGGTGTTCCGTTGCGCTGAAACCGAGGCAGCCATCGGTAATCGACACCCCGTAACGCAGGGACTCGCTCAGTGGCTGGCAGCCTTCGAACAGGTGCGATTCAATCATCATGCCGATCAGTGCGCGATCACCTTGCAGGCGTTGCTCGAGCACTTCGTTGAATACGCCTGGCTGGCGCAATGGATCTTTGCCGCTGTTGGCGTGGCTGCAGTCGACCATGATTCGGCCTGGAATCTTCAGTCGGTTCAGGTCAGCGTGGATTTTTGCCACGCTCTCGCGATCATGGTTCGGCCCTTTATGGCCCCCGCGCAATACCAGATGAGTGTCGGGGTTGCCTGGCGTTTGAATGATGGCCGGATGACCTTGGCTGTCGACGCCGAAATGCCGGTGCGGATGGGCTGCCGAACGCATGGCGTCAACCGCAATGGCTGCGCCGCCGTCGGTGCCGTTCTTGAAGCCGACCGGCATGCTCAAACCACTGGCCATCTCCCGGTGAATCTGCGATTCAGTGGTGCGGGCGCCAATGGCCACCCAGCTCAACAGGTCATCGAAGTAGCCGGCGGCCATCGGTTGCAGCAATTCTGTGGCCACCGGCAAGCCGAGACGGATCATTTCCAGCATCAGCTCGCGTGACAGAGTCAGGCCGCCAGCCATGTCATCGCTGCCATCCAGGTGTGGGTCGTAGGCCAGACCTTTCCAGCCGACCGTGGTGCGTGGTTTTTCGACGTAGGCGCGCATCACCAAGAGCATTTCGCCGCTGACTTCTTCAGCCAGTCGAGCGAGTTTGCCCGCGTATTCGAGTGCCGATTGCGGGTCGTGGATGGAGCAGGGGCCAACGATAACCAGCAGTCGCGGATCTTGGCCATTGAGAATGGCACGAACCGCCTGGCGGTGGTTGGTGACTTGCAGGCTTAAGGCATTGCTAAGGGGCAATTGCTGTTTGAGTTGCAACGAGCTGGGCAGACGCAGGGTCAATGCTTCGTTGGCAGGGTTCAGGGTGGACAGTGGCAGAGCAGAAACGGACGAGTTCATATTCGGTCTTCCTGGGCTGGCGGCGGGTTCTTCCCGCGCACTCGGCCCTACTGGGGTGTTCGACAGTTGGCCGTATTGGCTATATGTGTGTGCTTGCCACCTGTAGGTGACCGATCGGAGGCGGCAGGCTGTCCCGAGCGGAAGCTGGTAAATCGCCAGGCGCTAAAGCTGTCGTAACGGTAATAAGTGGCGTAGTTCATTTCGTGAATCCTCAAAGTGTCTGGTGTGTTGCTGAAAAAGTGGGGGGCTGAAAAAACAAAACCCCCGGTCGGGAGGCCGACCGGGGGTTGAGAATTCTCTGGTAGGCGACCCGTTTTTATGGGCGCCGTTTGGGTATCAGGCGCGCCAGTGGCTAAACCAATACCCAAAATAAAAGCTGATCGGGGCGCAAACGTCATTCACCCGGGCAGCCGCAACCGAGCGCAGGGCGCTGGCGGTACGAAGCTGTGAGAGGGCGTTGAACATGGTCTGTCTCCGATGAATGGGCCGAGCTTACTAGAGGCTGATACGCCTCAGCAATCAGAAATTGCTATCGCCTGATCAACAAAACGCCTATTGCTAGAGTCACGCAAGAGTGGTGACACTCTGTGCTTTGCTTGATTGCCAAGGATGAAACGTGTCGACATTGACTATTGCTGCTGCCCAGACCATTTCCATCGCCGGTGATCTTTCTGCAAACATTACCCGGCATGGTCGCTTCATTGAGATCGCTGCGCAGCAAGGCGTCGAATTGCTGGTTTTCCCCGAGTTGTCGCTGACTGGCTACGAGGGAGAGGTGGCGGCAGCTTTGGCGATAGACCCGCAAGATGCCGTGCTGCAACCTTTGAGGGATTTGGCCCGAGCGCTTGGTATAACGGCCGTCGTCGGCATGCCGATTCGGCTTGAAGACGGTGCTTCGGTTTTGATCGGTGCCCTCGTCCTGGGCGCTGATGGCTCGCTCGGCGTGTACAGCAAGCAGCATTTGCACTCGGGCGAGGAGCTTGTTTTTGCCCCAGGTGTCGGCGGGCCGACGCTGAACATTGGCGGCGAAGTGATCGCATTGGCGGTGTGCGCCGATTTCTCACATGCCAGCCATGCTGCAGCGGCCGCTGATCAGGGCGCTGGCTTGTACGCGGCCGGTGTATTGATCAGCGAAAAAGGGTACGCAGCCGACACAGCAATACTTCAGGGTTATGCCCGGCAACATTCGATGGCTGTGTTGATGGCCAATCACGGCGGGCTAACCGGTGGATGGCAATCCGCAGGGCGCAGTGGCATCTGGTCTGAAGATGGTTCGTTGGTCGTTGCGGCGCCAGGGGCGGGCGATCTTCTGGTAATCGCCGAGCGCCACGAGGGTGGATGGCAGGGGCGAGTAGTTCCTGTTGTGCAAGCCTGATGACTTTGCGCTTACGTCTCGCAAGTCCAGAGGATCTGGCCTTTGCCCGCGATCTCACCTGTCAGAACATGCTGCGCTACTACATTCACCATGACCTGTTATGGCAGGACGAGGCGTTTGACGTGGCGTGGTCGGGGCGGCAGAACTGGCTGATAGTGCAGGGTGATGTGCCGGCAGGTTATCTCAGCCTCAGCCGGGATATGCGCGCGTTGTACATTCGTGAACTGCAGATTGCTGAAGCGTTTCAGGGGCGGGGCCTGGGTTCCTGGGCGATTGATCAGGTTATCGAGATGGCTCGCAAAGAAAAGCGTCCGGCTTTGCGGCTGACCGTATTCGAAAATAATCCGGCGAGAAACTTGTATGAAAGAAAAGGCCTACAGGTTCAGGGCGCGGACGAGTGTTTTCTGCGAATGCAGCTTGATATCAGTACACATGTGCTCTGAAACCCACGGCCGGCAAGCCTTCAATGATGAATTGAAACTCTTTAAATGATGCTTTCCGCTAGGTCTGTGTGGCTCTTTTTGCTAAGGTGTCCGGCATCCCAATATGACCATATCGCGAGGTGTCTGCTTGATTAGGGTGCTAGTGGTCGATGACCATGATCTCGTTCGTACAGGCATTACACGTATGCTGGCCGATATCGATGGCTTGCAGGTGGTTGGCCAGGCCGAATCCGGGGAAGAGTCCCTGATCAAGGCCCGAGAGTTGAAGCCCGATGTGGTGCTGATGGACGTCAAGATGCCTGGCATCGGCGGCCTCGAAGCCACGCGCAAACTGTTGCGCAGTCATCCGGACATCAAGGTGGTCGCGGTTACGGTGTGTGAAGAGGATCCTTTCCCGACACGCTTGCTGCAGGCGGGTGCCGCGGGTTATCTGACCAAAGGCGCGGGTTTGCCGGAAATGGTCCAGGCCATTCGCCTGGTGTTCGCCGGCCAGCGCTATATCAGTCCGCAGATTGCCCAGCAATTGGCGATCAAGTCCTTTCAGCCGTCCAATGATTCGCCCTTCGACGCCTTGTCCGAGCGGGAAATTCAGATCGCCCTGATGATCGTTGGCTGTCAGAAGGTACAGATCATTTCCGACAAGTTGTGTCTGTCGCCGAAAACCGTGAACACCTATCGCTACCGTATTTTCGAGAAGCTTTCGATCAGCAGCGACGTCGAGTTGACACTGTTGGCGGTTCGTCACGGCATGGTTGATGCCAGCCTCTGACCATGACTGACACATTCGATTCCGGCGCGTTTCTGTCGACAGTCAGCGGGCGGCCGGGCGTCTATCGCATGTTCGACAGCGATGCACGCCTGCTGTACGTGGGCAAGGCCAAGAACCTGAAAAAACGCTTGGCCAGCTATTTTCGCAAAACCGGTCTGGCGCCCAAGACTGCCGCGTTGGTGGGGCGCATTGCGCAGGTCGAAACGACCATCACCGCCAACGAAACCGAGGCGCTGCTGCTTGAACAGACGCTGATCAAGGAGTGGCGGCCGCCGTACAACATCCTGTTGCGCGACGATAAATCCTATCCCTACGTATTTCTGTCCGACGGCCAGTTCCCGCGTCTGAGCATTCATCGCGGGGCGAAAAAAGCCAAAGGCAAGTACTTCGGCCCCTATCCGAGTGCCGGCGCCATACGTGAAAGCCTGAGTCTGCTGCAAAAGACCTTCTTCGTTCGCCAGTGTGAAGACAGCTATTACAGGAACCGCACCCGTCCCTGTCTGCAGTATCAGATCAAACGCTGCAAAGCGCCTTGCGTGGGGTTGGTTGAGCCTGAGGTTTATGCCGAAGACGTTCGTCACTCGGTCATGTTCCTTGAGGGGCGTAGTCACGCGCTGACCAACGAATTGTCGACTGCAATGGAAGAGGCGGCAATCAACCTGGAGTTCGAGCGAGCTGCCGAACTGCGTGATCAGATCGCGCTGCTGCGTCGAGTCCAGGATCAACAGAGCATGGAGGGCGGCACGGGAGATATCGATGTCATCGCGGCATTCGTCAATCCGGGCGGCGCCTGCGTGCACTTGATCAGCGTCCGTGGTGGGCGCGTGTTGGGCAGCAAGAATTTCTTTCCGCAAGTCGGTATCGAAGAGGATGTGTCGGAAGTCATGGCCGCGTTTCTCGGCCAATACTTCATCAGCAGCCCTGAGCGCGATTTACCGAGCGAGCTGATCGTCAACGTGGTGCATGAAGATTTTCCAACTCTGATTGAAGCGATCCATGAGTTGCGTGGTCGCGAGCTGGTCATCAGTCACCGGGTGCGCGGTACGCGTGCGCGCTGGCAGCAACTGGCCGTCACCAATGCCGAGCAGGCGTTGGGCGCGCGCCTGGCCAACCGTCAACACACTGCCGCGCGGTTTGAGGCCTTGGCCGAAGTATTGAACCTGGATGAGCCGCCGCAGCGCCTGGAATGCTACGACATCAGTCATTCCAGTGGTGAGGCGACGGTCGCGTCTTGTGTGGTGTTTGGTCCGGAAGGCGCGATCAAGTCGGACTACCGGCGCTACAACATCGAAGGGGTCACGGCGGGAGACGACTATGCCGCCATGCATCAGGCCCTGACGCGTCGCTTCAGCAAACTCAAGGAAGGCGAGGGCAAGTTGCCGGACATCTTGCTAGTAGACGGTGGCAAGGGCCAGCTGTCGATGGCACGAGATGTTCTCAACGAATTGGCCGTGCCGGACCTGATCCTCCTCGGTGTTGCCAAAGGTGCTACGCGCAAGGCGGGCTTCGAAACGTTGTATCTGAATGATGCAGCGCATGAGTTCACCTTGCGTGGCGATTCGCCGGCGCTGCACCTGATTCAACAGATCCGCGATGAGGCCCACCGCTTCGCGATTACAGGACACCGCGCACGCCGCGGCAAAACCCGCCGTACGTCAACGCTGGAAGGCGTTGCCGGCGTTGGGCCGACCCGACGTCGCGACTTGTTGAAACATTTTGGTGGATTGCAGGAGCTGTCTCGTGCAAGCATCGAAGAGATCGCCAAAGCCCCGGGGATCAGTAAAAAGCTCGCAGAGTCGATTTATGCAAACCTGCATAGCGAGTAGAATGCCCCTTCACCTCGTAGCCAGTTGTGCCGATGAATATCCCTAATCTGATTACCGTTCTACGCGTCCTGCTCATCCCGATCTTCATTTTGCTGTTCTATCTGCCTTACCAGTGGAGTTACATGGCCTCCGCCTCGGTGTTTGCCTTTGCGGCAGCGACGGACTGGCTGGACGGTTATCTGGCCCGTCGTCTGGAGCAAAGCACGCCTTTCGGTGCGTTTCTCGATCCGGTCGCCGACAAACTCATGGTTGCGGTGGCACTGGTACTGCTGGTCCAGGAACACGGCAACCTCTGGCTCACTCTGCCGGCGGCTGTCATCATCGGTCGCGAGATTGTGGTGTCGGCCTTGCGTGAATGGATGGCCGAACTCGGCGCCCGTGCCCACGTCGCCGTTTCCAATCTCGGCAAATGGAAAACCGCAGCGCAGATGCTCGCACTGGTGATCCTGCTGGCCAATCCTAAGGACTTCAGTTTCTGGGTTATCCTGGGTTACGCCTTGCTGATGGTCTCTGCTGGCCTGACATTGTGGTCGATGGTTCAATACCTTCGTGCCGCCTGGCCGCACCTGAAGACCGATGTTGAAAAGAAATAAAACTTTTTTGAATCAAGGGGTTGACGGAGCTTCTTAATTCTATAGAATGCGCATCACCAAGCGGGAATAGCTCAGTTGGTAGAGCACGACCTTGCCAAGGTCGGGGTCGCGAGTTCGAGTCTCGTTTCCCGCTCCAATTTGTACAGTGTTTGTTGTTGTGCTACTGACAGCAAATACTTTGAGGCCGAGTAGCAAAATGGTTATGCAGTGGATTGCAAATCCACCTACGCCGGTTCGATTCCGACCTCGGCCTCCACTATAAACAAGCTCCGTAGATCCATGATTTACGGAGCTTTTTTATTTGCACTGCGCTGCAAGATTTAGTCTTGAAAAACGGCCATTGCGAACTTGCTTCACCGGGAAGTGATGTATATATTTCCCGCACTACTGTTCAAGGCTGGATCCTGTCAGGATCGCTACCGTGCAGCAGAACACAGCAACACCGCGCTACCGCCCGAATGGCGAAACTGGTAGACGCATGGGACTTAAAATCCCCCGCTCGTAAGGGCGTGCCGGTTCGATTCCGGCTTCGGGCACCATCTTGAATCAAGGGTTTGCGGGCGAAAGCTGATGCAAACCCTTGTTTGTTTCCGGGTCTCAATCCAGGTCGTAAGCGCGCTGAAGTTGGTGCAATCCCATCCCTTGGGCTTGCAGGCAAAGGTGTGTGGAGGCCGTTGGCTGCTATCGGCAGTTTGCAGGCGTTACGAATAAGAAGCCCGGACGTATCCGGGCTCGTCGGGGAAAATTCAGCGCGAATCCACTTCTTTCGAAGAGCGAGAGGAAGATCTTTCAATCCGTCTCCGAAGCCAGCTGAAGATCGCGTGCACCGGGTGTAGGAAGGCGGTAAGCACGCCTATGAGCATGATGATGAAGATGGCAACAAGCGGGATGCTTTCGTGCGAGAACATGGTGGGTTACTCCTGTAGTCACTATGTCGGAACCCGCAGCCTAGACGCATCGAGCCATGTTTTCGATGAACGTATGTTCATCCTTCGGTGCCTCATTTGTGCTAAAGCGAGGCTCTCCAGATTGGCGGGATTGAGTCGATGTGGATGTTCGGACAACGCCGCGCGGCACCTTGAATATTAAAGGCCTGCATGAGTTTTCTCATGCAGGCCTTTTTTGTGCCTTGCTTATACGCGCTGCTAGACGAATGCTTGCCCGCTAAAGCCGCGAGGCAAGCGCTGAAGGCCGGCCATGGCGGTCAGGCGCTCGATCCATTCTGCGCGCCAATTTGTTGCGCCGTGCGAGGTTTTGGCCTGACGGGCCATGCGGCGGGTGGCGTTGCGCTGATCCTTTCGTGCCTGCTTGTAGGCATCGGTATTGCGGCAACTGCGGCACTTCACGCGATTGAGTTCGCGACTTGCCGACAGTTGTTTGCCTTTGTGGCCGCAGGCCAGATGCCCGTCGACGCTGAAATGGGTAACCATGACTGTCTCCTTTGCGACATGTATAAGTTATGACAACTTACGAACTGCAACCGTTCGCCGTTTGGGCATTGGCAAAAAAACACCCGCATGCGGGCGGGTGAGGGCGTTACTTTGCAAAGGAGTGATTTCACTGTAGTCGCGCGGATGTATTGGTCATGTGAAAAACTGGAAAAAGAAACATAGCGGCCAGACACATGCGCGGTGACCCATGTGTCACCGCTAATGAGCAAATTCCTGAAACCCTGGCCGGGTCGAGGTCATCTGAACCGAGGCAGTGGCCGATCAAGGGGTTTGAGCGCCGACAGCGTATTGCGAATCAGCGGAGCATCTTTCTCGATGTCGTTCAGCCGGTCACGGATGCGCAGGGCGGTTGGATGTCCGCCTTGGTGGTCGACCCAGTCGGCGATCTCTTTGCAGGCGGCCGCGAGGCGCGCTTGCCGAGCGTCGAGCAGGGTGAGGAGGGTGGTGATGGACTCTTTTTCGGACATGGAACACCTCCGTTCTATGAAACCTGAGCTGCAGCAAAAAGCCCGCGTGTTGCGAGCCTTCTGCCGTGGGGTGCTGCTCCTTCAGCTGGTTTCAGTATAGACCCGCTTCTGATCGGCATCAGCCGGACGGCGCGCGGGCCGGTAGTGGGGAACTGGCTGCGTTGAGACGCCTGCATTCGCGCTGCGCGTCCTGCTCTGCGTCGAAGCCGTCGCCGATAAAACCGCCGGTGCGAGTGTCGCAGATGCGAAACCAGCCAGTGGCTTCGGCGGGATCATGTTGACTGTCTCCGGCGCGTCGACCGTGAATGATGATCTTGTTGCAACGCTTCACGACGAAAATGTCTTCCATGGCGTCACCGCAGCTGATTCGTGTCAGATCAACTATAGAAGCCCTTGGCAATCGTGCAAAAAATAGACAGCTCAGCTCGTCGGTTGCCAGCGCCAGCCTTCGCGGTGCCAAGTCAAATGATGGCTTGGGTTTAACGACTCTAGAAACGCCTGATCGTGGGACACCGTGATAATCGCTCCGGGAAATGTCCGCAAGGCTTGTTCGAAGGCCTGCACCGACGCCAGGTCCAAATGATTGGTGGGCTCATCCAGCAGCAGTAGTTGTGCGGGTGTCTGGCGCCACAGCGCCAGCGCGAGCGCGGCTTTCAAGCGTTCACCACCACTGAGTGAGGCGCAAGGTCGGGTGACACGCTGCGCATCCAGTTGCAGTTGAGCGAGGTAACTGCGCAGCGTCCCTTCGCTCAAAGGCGTCTGCTGTGTCAGCAATTGATCGACAATAGATGCATCGGGATCCAGCAGTTTCAGCTGTTGATCGAGAAAGGCAAAAGGCACATGGGTGATGCACTCGCCACTCACGGGTGCCCACTCGCCAGCCAGCAATCTCAACAGCGTTGATTTGCCGCAACCGTTAGGACCGCTGACAGCAATGCGCATCGGCCCTTGAATGGCGAGGTCAAGCCGAGAGCTGGGCGCGTCTGCCGACAACCATGGCAAACAGGCGTCGACGAGTGTGCACACCCGGCGATTATCTGGAACCACGCTGCCCGGCAAATTGATCAGCACACCGTCGTCCAGCGGGACCTTGGCGTAAGCCTCACGAACGCGTTCATCCAGTTCGGATTTGCGTGCCTGATGGCCAACCTTTGTTTGCCCCGTGATGTCCCGCGCGGCCGCTTTCATCGCCGCCCGTTCGAAGGCAGAAACGTTGGCAGTTTGCGCATTGCGCCGGCTGCCAGCCGCGTGGCGTTGAATCGTATCGTGCTCGCGTTGCAGTCGCGTGCGTTCGCGCTGACGCTCGGTACGGGCCTGATCGAGTTGTGCCTGCGCGGCTTGTTGATGTATCCGGCGCTGCTCGGTGAAGGCCGAAAATCTTCCGCTGAAAACAGTTGCCCCCAGCGGTGTAAGTTCGACGATTCGCTGCATGTGCTCCAGTAGTTGCCGGTCATGGCTGACGACAATCAGTCCGCCCTGCCAGCGATCAAGTGCGCTCATCAGCCACTGTCGACCGGCAGTGTCGAGGTGATTGGTGGGTTCGTCGAGGACGAGCAATTGCGCCTGACTCAGCAACGCGCCGATCAAGGCAATTCTGGCTTGCTGGCCACCGCTGAGGTTTTCGGTCAGGTCCGTCGCGGTGATATCGCTCATCCCGGTCTCATCAAGCATTTCACGCAAGCGTTCGCTCAGGTCCCAACGTTCGCCGATGAGATCGAAATCTTCGCTTGTGGCACAACCGAGTTGCAGTCGCTCCAGTGCGCGGAGCACCGTGGCTGTTCCTGTGGCGTCAGCTACGGTTTGTCCATGTGTGGTGACCAAGGTTTGCGCGACATAGTGCGCGGACGCTGAACGTGCCACGCTGCCGAAATCAGGCTGCAAATGCCCGGCAATCAAACGTGCGAGCACACTCTTGCCGACACCATTGCGCCCGACGATAGCGGTCGGTTGACCATCGAAGTTCAGGTTCAGGGCTTCGAAAAGCGTTGCGCCATTGGCGAACTGAAAGCCCAGTTGATTCAGGGAAACGAGTGCGGCTGTACGCGAGACGTGAGTCATCGGCACCTCCAAAAAATGTCGTGAACACTGACAAACGCCGAAAGGGCCTGTCGCGATTACATTTTTAGAAGGCTGGATTGTTCACTTCTGCGGTCGTCCGGGGAGGAGGTGAAGGTCGCTAGCCTAGATGACGTTTTGCAGTGGATCAAGGGGCTTCGGTCATCTCGCTCATTTGTTCGAGAAACATCGCCAATGCCACTTCCTCGGCACGCAGGCCCTTGCGCACACGCGGCCGGGGCAGTTCAGCGAGGGCGCCGAGCATGAATTTCTCCACCACCGCGGGGTGGATGTAGCACTTGCGGCACACCGCCGGGGTGTTGCCCAATTGCTTGGCGACGCCTTTGACCATCTCCACCACATGCCGCTTGGCCTCCGTCTCGGATTCCCATTGCAACTCGCGCAACACCGCCAGCGCCAAGGCACTCCCCGCCCAAGTGCGGTAATCCTTGGCGGTGAAATCGGCGCCGGTCAGGGTTTGCAGGTAGGCGTTGACGTCGGAAGAGCTGACGGTATGTCGTTCGCCGTTTTCATCCAGGTACTGAAACAGGTTCTGCCCGGGAATCTCCAGGCAACGTTTGATGATGCGGGCCAGGCGTCGATCCTTGACGGTGATCTGGTGTTCGATACCGCTTTTGCCGCGAAACTGGAACAGGATCGCGCTGCCGTTGACCTCGACATGTCGGCTGCGCAGGGTGGTCAGGCCGTAGGAACGATTGTCGCGGGCGTATTGCGTGTTGCCGACGCGAATCAGTGTGGCGTCGAGCAGCGTGATCACCGTGGCCATGAGCTTGTCACGACTGAAACCGGGTGCGTCCAACAGTGCCTCCAGTTGTTTGCGCAATTTTGGCAACGCCAGACCAAACTCGCGCAGACGTGAATACTTGTCGGCATCGCGCACTTCGCGCCAGCGAGCGTGATAACGATATTGCTTGCGGCCACGGGCATCACGGCCGGTGGCTTGCAGGTGGCCACGCGGGTCCGCGCAGATCCACACGTCGGTGTAGGCGGGCGGCACGGCGAGGGCATTGATGCGTTTGATTTCGTCGGTGTCGGTTATGCGCTGACCTGACGGTTCGAAGTAGCTGAACTTGCCGCGCAGCTTCTTGCGGGTGATACCGGGCTGGGTGTCATCGACGTAATGCAGATCGGAGGGCAGTTCGGCAATCAGCTCGGTGTCGGGCATGGCGGTTTCCTTCAATGGCGCGGCGGTCTGTAAAACGATTGACCGCGCGCCGTTGCCGTCGTGCCGAATGATTCAGGCGAGAACCGCGACCGCTTTGATCTGCGCCCACAATGACTGGCCCGGATGTACGCCCAACTGATCTCTGGAGTAGCGCGTGATGCGCGCGAGCAGCGGGGTGCCGCCGGCATCGAGACGAATCAGCACGTGAGCGGCGTTGTCTGCCGATTGTTCGCTGACCACCGTCACCGGCAGTCGATTGAGAATGCTGCTGACCTCGCTGTTGTGCAGGGTCAGGCTGATATCGCGTGCGTGTACCTTGCAGCGCAGGGCCTGACCCACTGCCATCGGCGCGTGCGTGACACGGATGCTCATGTCGGTGGCCGGCAATTGCAGACTCAGCAATTGATACTCCGCATCGTAAGCACTGACCTGGCCTTCAATGATTACACCCGCGTCATCGCCCATCGCCATCGGCAGGTCCAGACGCGCAAGGGTTTCGCCGATCGGGCCGCTGGCCAGCGCCTTGCCTTCGCTGAGCAAGACCAGATGATCGGCCAGCCGTGCGACTTCATCCTGGGCATGACTGACGTACAGCAGCGGAATATCCAGCTCGTCATGCAGGCGTTGCAGGTAAGGCAGGATTTCACTTTTGCGCTGACTGTCGAGCGCCGCCAATGGCTCGTCCATCAATAGCAGCTTCGGGCTGGTCAGCAACGCGCGGGCGATACCGACTCGCTGGCGTTCGCCTCCCGACAAGTGCTGCGGATGGCGTTCGAGCAAATGACCGATGCCCAAGAGCTCGGTGGCCTGCGCCATGTCTACCCGACGCTGGGATCTGGCGATACGCTTGAGGCCGAACTGCAGATTGGCCAGCACCGACAGGTGCGGGAACAGGCTGGCTTCTTGAAACACATAGCCGAGCGCACGTTTGTGCGGCGGGACGAAAATGCCGTTGGCGCTGTCCTGCCAGATTTCGTCGTTGATCCGAATAAAGCCTTGTTCGGCGCGCTCAAGCCCGGCGATACAGCGCAGGCAGGTGGTTTTACCCGAGCCGGAATGCCCATAAAGCGCGGTCACGCCACGCCCCGGCAAGTTCAGGTCGACGTCGAGGCTGAAGCCCGAGTAGGCAATGTTAAGACGTACATCAATCATCACTCAGCTCCAGCCTGCGCGGGTTTTGCGACTGGAGTACAGCGCCAGCAACACCAGAAACGAGAACACCAGCATCGCCCCGGCCAGCCAGTGCGCCTGTGCGTATTCCATCGCTTCGACGTGGTCGTAGATTTGTACGGAAACCACGCGGGTCTTGTCGGGAATGTTGCCGCCAATCATCAGCACCACGCCGAATTCGCCGACGGTATGGGCGAAGCCAAGAATAGCTGCGGTGATAAAACCGGGGCGCGCGAGCGGCACAATCACGCTGAAAAAAGTGTCCCACGGGTTGGCTCGCAGGGTAGCGGCGACTTCCAGTGGACGGGTGCCGATCGCCGAGAATGCGTTTTGCAACGGTTGCACCACGAACGGCATGGAATAGATCACCGAACCGATCACCAGGCCTGTGAAGCTGAAAGTCAGGGTGCCCAGACCCAGCCATTGGGTGAATTGGCCGAGAAACCCGTGCGGGCCCATCATCAGCAATAGATAGAAACCGATGACGGTCGGTGGCAACACAAGGGGCAGGGCGACGATGGCGCCGATCGGGCCGCGCAACCACGAACGGGTGCGCGACAGCCACAGGGCAATCGGAGTGCCGACAACCAGCAGGATCGCGGTGGTCAGGGACGCCAGTTTCAGGGTCAGCCAGATCGCCGCGAAATCGGCACTCGTCAGCGACATTTACAGCTGGTATCCGTAAGACTTGATTACCGCAGCGGCTTTCGGGCCTTTGAGGTATTCAACCAAGGCTTTGGCAGCGGCGTTGTCTTTGCCTTTATTGAGGATCACGGCGTCTTGCTTGATCGGGTCGTGCATGCTCGCAGGGACGATCCATGCCGAACCGCTGCTGACTTTGCCGTCCTTGAAAATTTGCGACAGGGCGACAAAACCCAACTCGGCGTTGCCGGTCGAAACGAATTGGTAGGCCTGAGTAATGTTCTGGCCTTCAACGATCTTGGCTTTGGTGGTTTCGGTCAGTTTGAGTTTTTCCAGCACTTGTGTGGCTGCCAGGCCGTAGGGAGCCGCTTTCGGGTTGGCGATGGACAGGTGCTGGTACTCGTTGTTTTTCAGCACCTCGCCCTTTGCATCGACATAACCTTCTTTCGCCGACCACAGCGCCAGAGTGCCGATGGCGTAAGTGAAGCGCGAACCTTTGACGGTGTCGCCTTCTTTTTCGAGTTTTTCCGGGGTGGTGTCGTCAGCGGAGAGGAACACTTCGAACGGCGCGCCGTTCTTGATCTGGGTGTAGAACTGGCCAGTGGCGCCATAGGCTGCCACCAATTTGTGCCCGGTGTCTTTCTCAAAATCGGCGGCGATGGCCTGGATCGGCGCGGTGAAGTTGGCTGCAACCGCCACCTGCACCTCATCAGCCTGAGCAGCGCCAATGGCGAAGACGGCGAGTAAAGAGGCCAGGCAGGTAGGGGCAAAACGTGGGGCACGAATGGTCATGTAACAGCTCCGTGTTGGCGAGTGCAGAGGGCGCTTTTGTTGGACGTGGACTGCGCCCATGCGAGGGGGTGAATTCGCTATATAGCGAAATATATAGCGAAATGCCGCCAAACGGGAAGCGTTGCTTAAAAGCAGAGTGAGGATGCTTGAATCCTCACTCTGTTTAGCGTCACTGGCGAGTGAGTTTTGCCAATGCACCTTCGGCCAATTGCCGGGTCAGCTCAGCGCTGCCGATGTCTTTACCGAGAGTGAATGCCTGACCGGCCCAGAGGTTGGCAAACTCTGTTTCGTTGATCGCTCGCAGTGGCATCAGTGCACCACCGGCCAAGGGAAATGCCGGTGCCTTCGACGACATCGGACCCAGCTCGCGCATGACGCGGTTGAGAATACCCCGCGCTGGTCGCCCGGTGAAAATATTGGTGATCGCTGTTTCGCTCTCTTTGGCGGTGCGCAGTGCTTTGTGGTGAGCGGCGCTGACTTTCGCTTCCGGCGTGAACAGATAGGCTGTGCCGACCTGCACTGCTGAAGCGCCCAACAAGAATGCCGCTGCCACACCGCGAGCATCGGCGATGGCCCCGGCAGCAATCACCGGCACTTTCACCGCATCGACCACCTGAGGCACCAGGGCAAACGTGCCGACCTGACTGCTCAGATCATCGCTGAGAAACATGCCGCGATGGCCGCCGGCCTCGTAGCCCATGGCGATGATCGCGTCGCAACCGTTCTGCTCCAGCCAGATCGCTTCATCGACAGTGGTGGCGGAGGACAGAATTTTCGCCCCGGTTGCCTTGACCCGATCCAGCAGGGATTTCTCTGGCAGACCGAAGTGGAAACTCACGACCTCAGGTCGAAATTCTTCCAGCACTGCGCAGGCTGCCGCATCGAACGGTGCTCGGTTCGACACCGGCGTCGGTGCGTCGAAATCGGCGCCCAGTTCGCGGTAGTACGGTTCCAGCAAATGCTTCCATTCACGCGCGCGCTGCTCATCGGCCGGCGGTGGCTGATGGCAGAAGAAGTTGACGTTGAAGGGCTTGTCGGTGTGGTGGCGAATGGTGTTCAGCTCTTCGCGCAATTGCTCGATGCTCAGCATCGCCGCCGGCATCGAACCCAGGCCACCGGCATTGCACACGGCGATGACCATGGACGAATTCGTCGCACCGGCCATCGGGCCCTGGATGATCGGCAGTTCAATGCCGAGCAGGTCAAGAAGGCGCGTGTCTGGCCATTGGCTCATGAAGGCTGTACTCCAAACTATGAAAGGCAGAGCCGGTTTTTTAACAGCAAAACCGGATCCGCAGCCAGTTCGAAATTCAGAACAACCCGTGCAGTTTTTCAGCGTCGATGAAATCCGCCGCCTCCACCGCCGCCAAACGAGTGATTCATGAATTGCGAAGAGTTGTGAAAGTTGTTGGTTCGCTGGTTGCCGAAGTTGCGCGCAGCGGAGTCACGGTTGAGGTTCTGCAATTGCGCATTGTTATTGACCGGGGCAGTGCGAGTCGCGCCCCCGACCATCGATTGCCAGCCGTTGTCGGTCTTCTTGTAGACGTTGCCGTCGCGTCCTGCGTAAACGTTGTCGCCCACGTGTGCAGCGCCGCCGTTGCGCCCGCGAACCGCGCCATATTGAGTGGTGTTGCCGGTGTTGGGGTTGTACACGGCGCCACGATTGGCGGTGACCTGCGTGCCGTTACGCGCATTGCCGGCGGTGACCCGTTCACCGGCAATGGCACCACCGTTCGGCCCGACTGCCGCGCCGCTGCGTCCGGCTGCGTAATTGCCGGTGTAGACGTTGTGCACGGCACCGCGTTGACCGGCAGCCGCGACGCCCGTGCGTGAGTTGTAGGAAGCACCGACCTGGCCGGCCCAGCGATTGCCGGTCCAGGCGTTGTAGCCCGCGCCATAGCGGCTGACCGTGGCCCGGTCACCCCACTGATGATAGAGGTTGCCGGTTGTGCCGGCCCAGCCGCCAGGTCCCCAGGCCACCGCGCCACCGCGATAGCCGTAAGCGGCGCCACCCCAGGCCAGTGGCGCCGGGTACAGGTGCGGCCCCCAAGCATAACCCCAGCCGTAATTGCCCCACCACGGGTACGCGCCCCAGCCCCAACCCATCGCCACGGTGCTGCCGCCCCAGCTCCAGCCAAAACCGAAACCGAAGGTCCAGCCCGTCCACGGTGTATAGCGGATGGCGACGCCGAAACCGTAAGTCACCGGCGGGCCATACCAGACGCTGCCCACCCAGGGCGTGTAGGGATAACCGGTGCCATACACCACGACGCCCGTGTTCGGATCAAGATTTGAACCCTGATAACCCGGCGTGTAGCCGACCACCACGGTATCGCCGCTGGACTCGTAGACCTTGACGTACGTGAGGTAATGCATGGGCGAGCTCGGCGGGATCGAATAGATCACCGCTGGCACGGAACTGGCGACAACCCACGGGCCGTTCACACCGGTAGCGGTGAACCAGATACCGTTTTCCACGGCGTACCAGCTGTCGTTGTCGACTCGGATAATGGGCGTAGCGCTATTGACCACATATTGCAGCGTCGTGGTGTTGATGGCTTTGAGTTGCGGCTCGCCATCGAACTGTGGCGCGGTCATTTTCACCGCGCTTTTTTTGATCGCCGACGTCTGTGGAATAGTCGCAGCAATGGCGGCCTCTTTGGCTTGCGGCGTGCCGGCGACCGAAGCTTTGACGTTTTCCTTCGGGCTGTCATCGGGAATGTTGGCGAAATCTGCCGGCAGCTTGTCTGCCGGGGTAAACGTCCACGGGCCATTCATATCGGTGGCGCGAAACCAGCGCCCGGAGATCAGCACATAGCTGTTCTGGTCACCGATCTCCTTGAAGATGTGCCCGGTGGTATTGCTGACATACAGCAAACCGGTGCCCTGAATGGGCGTCCATTGCGCTGCGCCGTCAGTGACCAGTAATTCAGTGGGCGTGGTCGCGACAAAAATCTTTGGTTGTGGTGACCTGGCCAGGCTGGGGATTTTGTCTTTCGGGTCGCTTTGTCCGGTCAGCAGATCGACTTGCCGGCTCTGAATGGCGGTCTGTTTGGCTTTTTCCAGTTCGGCAAGCGGTGTGGCCAGGCGGGTATACGCGCCATTGATCTGGTCCGCGACCATCCAGCCATCAAAGACGTGCAGATAATGTTTGCCCTGCGTGTCTTTCAACAACAGCGGGCGAGTATTGATCACCCGCTGCAGCGCCGTGCCGTCCACCGATCGGTAGGCCGCATCGCCATCGATATAGACGAGCAGGGCGGGAACGTCAGAACTGATGATGGTCGGCGGCGTGTTTTCCAGCGGCGCGTTGTCAGTTTTCTGCTCGGCTGACAGAACGCCGACAGCCGCTTCCAGTTGATCCAGCGAAATGGTTTTCTTGCGGTTGTCGGCGTCCTTCTGCAGGGCTGCGATCCAAGTGTCGGCTTGACTGGCATCGGCCGGGAAATCGGCTTTGATGATTTTGTACTGATCCAGCGCGACCCAGCGCGTGGCCTTGTCGACCAGCGTATGCGCGCTGAACTGCACAATGCCGTAGGTTGATTTGCCATCGGCGTTGGTGGCTTCAACCGCCGCACGAGCATTGAGGGTGTAGCCGTCCCAACTGTCGAGTTGCGGCTGATAGACCGTCAGCTTCGCTTTGCCGCTGCTGATCACTTGCGGCCAAGTCGGCTCGCTCGGGGTCTCAGCGGCCGGTGCCGCCCAGGCACTGCCGAACGTCAGCAGGCACAGCATCAACATCATGAGAAACGAGCGCGGGTAAGGCATTGTCAGCTCCATCGACAGGCCGATTTCTGAAGGAATAACGGTGAAACCACGACCGTCGAAAAAGCATAGTCGCCCGTGTTGGAAATACCCGGCGGATTCGCCGATTGGCACAAAGTCGTATGTGGCAGCGTGTTGCAATGTGGTATTTCAAGGCACGACATTCTGAAAACAGTCATACGAGGCAGTCATGTTCAACGCCATTGTGATCGACAAAGACGACAGCGGTTATCGCGCCAGCCTGCAGCAAGTCAACGAAGATCAGTTGCCCGAAGGCGATGTCACCGTCGCTGTTGCGTACAGCACGCTGAACTTCAAGGATGGGCTGGCGATTACCGGCAGCAGTCCGGTGGTACGCAAGTTTCCGATGGTGCCGGGGATCGACCTGGCGGGCAGCGTAGAAGCCAGTTCGCACCCCGACTATAAGGTGGGTGATCAGGTGGTGCTCAATGGCTGGGGTGTCGGCGAAAATCACTGGGGTGGTCTGGCGCAGAAGGCGCGGCTCAATGGCGACTGGCTGATTCCATTGCCCAAAGCCTTCACCGCAGCGCAAGCCATGGCCGTCGGTACGGCCGGGTATACGGCGATGCTGTGCATTCTGGCACTCGAACGTAATGGCGTGACGCCCGATCAGGGTGAGGTGTTGGTCACGGGGGCCAACGGTGGCGTTGGCAGTTTCGCCATCGCTTTGCTGAGCAAGCTCGGCTACCGCGTCGTCGCATCCACCGGCCGTGTTTCCGAGCATGAGTATCTGAAGCAGTTGGGCGCCACTGAAATCATCGACCGCGCGACCTTGTCAGCGCCCGGCAAGCCACTGGCCAAAGAGCGCTGGGCAGCGGTGATCGATTCGGTAGGCAGTCATACGCTGGCCAATGCCTGCGCCAGCACTCGCTCCGAAGGCACCGTCGCCGCCTGTGGTCTGGCGCAGGGCATGGATTTCCCGGCGTCGGTTGCTCCGTTCATTTTGCGTGGTGTGACACTGGCCGGCATCAACAGCGTGACCCAGCCCAAGGCGCGCCGCGTCGAAGCGTGGGAGCGTCTGGCCAAGGATCTGGATTTCTCCTTGCTGGCATTGATCAGCCATGAAATCGGCCTGAACGAGGCGATTGATGCGGCGCCGAAGTTACTTGCCGGACAGCTTCGCGGGCGGGTTGTAGTGGACGTTAATCGCTGACAATGTCAGTCGCGATCGACCTCGGCATCCGTCAAGCCTGTGTCTCGCGCTCAAGCAATTGACGTTTGCGCTCGACGCCCCAGCGATAGCCCGAAAGATTGCCATCGCTGCGCACCACGCGGTGGCAAGGGATCGCCACCGCCAAACGGTTGGCCCCACAGGCCTGGGCTACCGCGCGCATGGATGTCGGTGCGCCAATGCGCTGGGCAATCTCGGCGTAGCTGGCCGTCTGGCCCAGCGGAATTTCCCGCAGCGCCTGCCACACGCGTTCCTGAAACGCCGTGCCTCGCACGTCCAGTGGCAGGTCCAGGCCAATCGCCGGCGCTTCGATAAATCCCACGACTCTGGCGATCAATTGCTCGAAACCGCTATCGGCGCCAATCAGGTTGGCCTTGCGAAACTGGTCCTGCAGATCGCACACCAATTGATGCGGATCGTCACCCAGCAGAATCGCACACACACCGCGCTCGCTTTGCGCCACCAGAATCGCTCCTAGCGAGCATTGGCCGACGGCGAAGCGAATGTCGTTGTTCTTCCCGGCCGCGCGATAGTCGCCGGGTTTCATCCCCAACAAATGATCTGCTGATTCATAGAAACGGCTATTGGAATTGAAACCGGCGTCATACAACGCATCGGTTACCGAGCCGCCGTCTGCCAGGCGCTCACGGACTTTGCGCGAGCGATGCGCCGTTGCGTAGCCCTTGGGCGTCAACCCCGTCGCGGCCTTGAAGACACGATGGAAGTGAAACGGACTCAGGCCAGCGGTTTGCGCCAGTTCGTTGAGCGCCGGCAACGTCTCGGCGGATTCGATTTGGCGGCAGGCAATGGCGACGGTCGCGGCATGCTGCGCGGCGACATCACTTTGATCCTTGCTGGTTCTTTTGCTCGGCCGATAGCCGGCAGCCTCGGCCTGTTCAGCGGTATCGAAAAACTCGACGTTCTGCGGTTTCGGCAAGCGCGCAAGGCTGCTCGGGCGGCAGTAGATGCCGGTGGTTTTCACCGCGTAGACAAATTGCCCGTCCGCCCGTGAATCTCGCGCAACCACAGCGGCCCAGCGTGGGTCTGTTTCAATCGTGAAAGGAGTCGAAAGCGTTTTCATGAGGGTTTGTCCGTTGACCTGTTTGATTCAGGTTAACCAGCGTCGCAAGGCGCAACACTCCGGGCCTTGCGGTCAAATTTTTTGCAGACTATCCGGCCACGCGAAAGGTCAGATTGATCCGCTGTTCCCCCAGGCGCGGATGCCGTCCTTGCTTGATCGGCAGTACACCGTGAAAACGCAAGCGATCAACGCCACCCCAGACCACCATGTCGCCATGCAGCAAGGCAATGCGCTGGCTCTTGTCGCTGCGATTGAAACCGCCGAAGAGGAACATTGCCGGCAACCCCAGTGACAGCGAAACGATCGGTGCACTGTAGGCCTTTTCGTCTTTATCCTGGTGCAATGACATCTTGGCGCCGGGGACATAGCGGTTGATCAGGCAGGAATCGGCGTTGAAGTCAGCGAATCCGGCTTGCGCGGCTGCCGAGTGCGCCAGTGCCGCGAATACTTCCGGCATTGGCGGCCATGGCAAATGACTGAGCGGATCGACGCCTGAATAACGATAGCCATAGCGATCAGTGATCCAGCCCAAAGCGCCGCAACTGCTAGTGCCCACCGACATGCTGAATCCACCCGGCGTGACCATGTGGCGCAACGGCGCTGCGGCAAGAATCGTATCCAGCGCCGGCAGGATCTGCTCGATCAGCGGCAGGGCAAAACCATGCAGCAGCCACGATTGCTCGCCAATCTGCTCGGCGCGGGGGCGTTGCTCGGGTTCATGATCGGCGAACAGATCGAAAGTGTTCGGTTGCATGTAGGTCAGGTGGCGTCGTGAAAGATGATGCCTAGGGTATGCCTTTTTCCACTGTGCAGGCGACTGACGCCGTGGCGCATCGTTACCCGATAATCACCGCGCACGCCTTTGACCGGGCGCTGGTTCACGGCAAAGATCACCGCATCACCTTTCGTCAGATCGAGTACGTGCGGGCGAGACTGCATGCGCGGGCGCTGCTCGGTGAGAACGAATTCGCCCCCACTGAAGTCTTGCCCGGGTTCTGACAGAAGTATCGCCACTTGCAGCGGAAACACCGATTCGCCGTACAGGTCCTGATGCAGGCAGTTGTAGTCCTGCGCGCCGTACTGCAAAAGAAGCGGGGTAGGGCGTAGTTGACCGGCGGCATGGCAGCGCTGAAGAAATTCGGCATGGCTCGGCGGAAAACGCTCGCGCAGGTTCATGCGTTCGTACCAGCGATTGGCCAAGGCAACCAGGCACGGGTACAGTGCGCCGCGAAGGCGTTCTACGGGTGTCGGCAGGGGATAACGAAAATATTTGTACTCGCCACGACCGAAACCGTGGCGGGCCATGATGACCTGCGAACGAAACGGTTCGGTCTGCTGATACAGCGCACTCAATTGATCGCAGGTTTTAGTCAGCAGCAGCGAACGGACGATCGCGTAGCCGTCCTGATCCAGTTGCCGCTCAAGGCTTGCCCAGTCGAGTGAATCCAGACGAGAGGGTGACATCGACATGCTGACTCCTTGACGCTTGGTCGAAGAAAATCAGTCTAGGCAGGGCCTCGCGGCAGAACACTCCGCCGCTTGCGGTCGAATTCCTGTCGATGCTTACAGCGCTTTGCTGACGGCGATCTCGCTGATCACGTCGTCGCTCTGGCCGTGAAGGGCATCCAAAGCAGCCTTGGCTTCTTCGGCAGTGCCGTTTTCCAGCTGCGCGAACTCAAAGCGGCGTTCACCGTTGAGTTTGTATTTGATGACGTATTTGGTCGTTTGGGCCACGGTCATGCATTCCTTTCTGGTTGGACGGCTTGTCTCAGCTGAGTTTGGTGCTGGAGCGGCGGATGATCTTGATCGAGTGAGTCAGCGTCGGCTTGCGGGTCACGCTGATCGCACGGCGGTTGACGGTGTCGATGGTGATGTTCCAGAAACCGGTGCTCGGCGCGGTGATACGGGCCGGAAAGGTGTCGAAGGCGCCGCCGTGATAGGTGTGACGGCCGCCGTTTTTGAAGCTGCGGAAGTTGGCGTCGTTCATCAGACGGATGTTGCACATTTGCGAGCATTGGATGACGACGATGTCGTCTTCGTTGAGGTGTTCGCGCTGGTGAATGAATTTCATGGGCGCCTCCAGAAGGGCTTTTTCTACAAAATCAAAACGATAGCTTGTAATTGCGCGCAGTTTATCAGCCCGCACGGGTTATTATCTGGCCGTCGGGCGTTGGTTTGACAATTTTGAACAGATATTCGCAATCGGATGCGGGTTAAATGCAGAAGGCCCCGGAGAAAAACGGCATTTGTGCTGTCGGACGGTCTTTAACGGAGGTTTTGTATGAAGTGGGGTGTGGTGTGTCTACCGTTGATTCTGGCTGTGGGTGGTTGTGCGAGTGTTTCCGAAATCAATGAAACGCTGCCGACCGTGAGCGTAATCTCCGGCAAGAAACCCCATGAATATGCCCAATGCCTGGCCGAGAAGCTGGCGGACAGCCGCGGTGCGCTGCAAATGCAGCCGCACAAGGACGGGGTTCGGGTGATCGTCCCGGGTAAATTTTCCACCGGCGCGGCAGCGGTATTTGATATCGAAGATCGCTCCGGCGGCAGCAGCATCAAGTTGCATGAGCGCATGTCGAATGTGCCAGTACGTCCGCGTGATGTGCGAAACGCCGCCAATGCGTGTATTTCCGGCTGATAGACTGATTGTCATCAGCAACGATGCCGTCGCAGTCATGCTGTGACGGCATTTTCATTTCTGGAGTCGCGATGAAGCGAGAGCAAGTACGGGAGCGCCACGTAGAGGGCCTGATCTCTGCCACCCATGTCATCCAGAACCCGGCGAATCCGGGGGAGTGGATCGTGTTTTTCAAGAAGAGCGCCGGACGCAGTTATTTTCTGGTCGACGAAAACGACGAAGTCGAGTCGTTCAACCGTCTCGACGATCTGATCGAAGTCGTACGCGGACTCGGGATCAAATTCGCCGAAATTCATATGTAAGGTCTATTTGCAGACCACGACAACGTTGCGGTTCTTGTAGTTGCCGACATCGACTCCCAGCGTTTTGTCGCTTTCCTTGGGCTGAGGCGTACCGTCAGTGCCGACGATGCGATAACCGGTGCCTGCACAGGACGCATCGGCTTTTTCATAGCAGGTCGCCCAGGAGTTGGCTTCGCCGGAGCAATCGATCGACAGGCCCTGTTCACCGTTGTTCAGGTACGTGGGTTGGGAGGTCGCGCAGCCGGCCAGTGCCAATACCGCTATCAGGGGCAGCCATTTTTTCAAAGTCATGTTCGGGGTCTTCAGCAAGGGGGACTAGACGCTCTGACAGCGCCGGTGTGAAAAGGTTATAGCGTTTGGCCACTTGTTTGTCAGCGGGCACAAAAAAGCCCTGCACAAGGGCAGGGCTGCGGCGTGTCGGGACTGATCAGTCCTGATCTTTGCCGCGGCGCTTGGCCGATGCCGGAGTGTCCGTGAATACGGAAGCCACATCGGTGGCCATTTGTTCGCTGTCGAAAGGCCCGGCGATGTGTTCGCCATTGGTGGTGGTCAGCGTCCACTTGCCGTCTTTCTTGTCGATCACATACCCGTTGATGATTTTTACCGCGGCCATCTATCTGTCTCGTTCGCTGGTTCAAAGGCGCCATGATACCGCCAAATGCTGGCATTGGGGGGCGATGAGCGTATGGTAATCCGGATTGTCGACAGCTATGAGCTACGCTGATCTGGCTGCGTCAGGATGCCGATGGAACTATCGGCGAGAATATTTCTCTATGTTGGCATCGGTTAGCCAGTGCGGGGCATTGTAAGGTGTACGCCGCCTGATTAGACTGCGCCGAAACTCGTACACACAGCCCTTTCAAGGACTTATATGATCAAGAAATGCTTGTTCCCAGCAGCCGGTTACGGTACTCGCTTCCTGCCAGCGACTAAAGCCATGCCTAAAGAAATGCTGCCGGTGGTAAACAAGCCACTGATCCAGTACGGCGTTGAAGAAGCTCTGGATGCCGGCCTGACGGAAATCTCCATCGTCACCGGTCGTGGCAAGCGTGCTCTGGAAGACCACTTCGACATCAGCTACGAGCTGGAAAACCAGATCAAAGGCACCGACAAAGAGAAATACCTGGTCGGTATCCGCAAACTGCTCGACGAGTGCTCGTTCTCCTACACCCGTCAAACTGAAATGAAAGGCCTGGGTCACGCGATCCTGACCGGCCGCCCGCTGATCGGCGACGAACCGTTCGCCGTGGTCCTAGCGGATGACCTGTGCGTCAACCTCGAAGGCGACGGCGTACTGACCCAAATGGTCAAGCTGTACAAGCAGTTCCGCTGCTCGATCATCGCCATCCAGGAAGTCGATCCGCAGGAAACCAGCAAATATGGCGTTATCGCTGGCGAGATGATTCGCGACGACATCTACCGCGTTCACAGCATGGTCGAGAAGCCAAAGCCGGAAGACGCGCCGTCGAACCTGGCAATCATCGGCCGTTACATCCTGACCCCGGACATCTTCGACCTGATCGAACAGACCGAGCCAGGCAAGGGCGGCGAAATCCAGATCACCGACGCCCTGATGAAACAAGCCCAGAACGGCTGCGTCATGGCCTACAAGTTCAAAGGCAAGCGATTCGACTGCGGTGGCGCTGAAGGCTACATCGAAGCGACCAACTTCTGCTTCGAGAACTTCTACAAGACTGGCAAGGCTTACTAAGAGCGCTTGATTGGTCTGTAAGAAAAACCCGCTTCGGCGGGTTTTTTCATTTTGCGCCCCCATATGACTGGCAGTGCTTGCCCAATGGGCGTCTGCAGGTATGCTGATCCCCTGCCGAGGAGATAGAAATGGCCTACGATTTTGACCTTTATGTGATTGGTGCCGGTTCCGGCGGTGTGCGCGCTGCGCGTTTTGCGGCCGGTTTCGGTGCGAAAGTGGCGGTGGCGGAGAGCCGTTATCTGGGCGGGACCTGCGTCAATGTCGGCTGTGTGCCGAAAAAGCTGCTGGTGTACGGCGCGCATTTCGCCGAAGACTTTGAGCAGGCGTCCGGTTTCGGCTGGAGCCTGGGTGAGGCGAATTTCGATTGGGCGACGCTGATCGCCAACAAGGATCGCGAGATCAATCGCCTCAACGGCATCTATCGCAATCTGCTGGTCAACAGCGGCGTGACCTTGCATGAAGCGCACGCGAAGATCGTTGGCCCGCATGAGGTTGAAGTGAATGGTGAGCGCTACACCGCGAAAAGCATCCTGATTGCCACCGGTGGCTGGCCGCAGATTCCGGAAATTCCGGGGCGCGAACACGCAATTGGTTCCAATGAAGCGTTCTTCCTCAAAGAGCTGCCAAAGCGTGTGCTGGTGGTGGGCGGCGGTTATATCGCGGTCGAATTCGCCGGGATTTTCCACGGCCTCGGTGCAAATACCACGCTGCTTTATCGCGGTGATCTGTTCCTGCGCGGCTTCGATGGTTCGGTGCGCAAGCATTTACAGGAAGAGCTGACCAAGCGTGGTCTGGATCTGCAATTCAATGCCGACATCGCGCGCATCGACAAGCAGGCTGACGGCAGCTTGAAAGCGACCCTCAAGGATGGTCGTGAGCTGGAGGCGGATTGCATTTTCTACGCCACGGGGCGGCGTCCGATGCTTGACAATCTGGGCCTGGAAAACACCGATGTGCAGCTCACCGACAAAGGCTTCATCAAAGTCGACGAGCAATACCAGACCAGCGAGCCATCGATTCTGGCGCTGGGCGATGTCATTGGTCGTGTGCAACTGACGCCAGTGGCATTGGCTGAAGGTATGGCCGTGGCGCGTCGTCTGTTCAGACCTGAGCAATACCGTCCGGTGGATTACAAGATGATCCCGACGGCGGTGTTCAGCCTGCCGAACATCGGCACGGTCGGTTTGACCGAGGAAGAAGCGCGCGACGCGGGTCATGATGTGGTGATCTTCGAGAGCCGTTTCCGACCGATGAAGCTGACCCTGACCGAGTGCCAGGAGAAGACGCTGATGAAGCTGGTGGTCGACGGCGAGACCGACAAAGTCCTCGGCTGCCACATGGTCGGCCCGGACGCTGGCGAGATCGTTCAGGGTTTGGCGATTGCGTTGAAGGCTGGCGCAACCAAGCGTGACTTCGACGACACGATCGGGGTACACCCGACGGCCGCCGAAGAGTTCGTCACCATGCGTACGCCGGTCGGCGCTTAAGCGTCTTTCGGTTTGGCTGAGTCTGGCGCTGCCGCAACGGTGGGCGCCAGACGCTGGCTTTCTTCCAGGCTTGCCTGGGCCTTGTTCAATTCCTTTTCCAGTGACTGGTTGAGCAGCGTCTGCTCCTCGACGCTCTGTTTGAGTGTCTGGCTTTCCAGGGTGGCTACGCGCAAGCGTTCCTGGAGGAGGGTGCGCTCACTGTCGACGCGGGTCGCTTGTTCGAGCAGTTGATCCTGACGCTGATTGCTCTGCTTGAGCTGATCTTGCAACAGGCTCAGTTCGCGCTGGGTGCCACGGTTTTCCGTGAGCAGGCGTTCGTTGTCGCGGTGCAGTTGGGTGATCTCGTCCTGGCGGACCAATGCACTTTGCTGCGCCTGACGCAATTCGGCCTGAATCTGCTGCACCTGCGCTTCGTGGCGGCTCTGTTCCTGCTCGCGCTGCTCTTTGCTGGCGTTGCGGTAGTGCTCCAGCGCGTCACGGGCATGCAGGTGTTTTTCTTCCAGCGAGCGGATCTGCTCGTCCTTGTCCTGCAAGCGCAATTCAAAATCCGCCAATGCCTGATTCAGCCCGGCATTGCGGGTTTGCTCGGTTTGCAGCATTGACCGCGTGTTGTTCAGCGCTTCGGATTCGCGCTCCAGTGCGGCGCCTTGAATGTCGTGGTCGTGTTCGAGCTTTTCCAGCGCCTGGCGCGTTTGTTTCAGCTCCGACTCCAGTGCTTCGCGCTGTTCCTCGAACTGCTCACGGGCCTGCTCGATGGGCTCTTGCGCCTGTTCTTTGAGGCGCTGGGCGAGACGAGAGACGAGGGCGGTCAACTCGTCATCGATGGGCTCCGCCGAGGCTTCAACCGGCTGCGCGCCGTCATCCAGGTCTTTCAAATAACGATGGATCGTGGTTTTCGAGCCGGTGTTGCCCATTTCGATGCGTACTGCATCGATGCTCGGGTGTTCGCCACGGGCGAGGATCGCTGTGCGCGCGATCTGCACCAGTGCTTTGGTAATGCCGCCACGGGCCATGTGAACTCCTACGGTTACGTACTGTGGTACATGCCACTAAAGTACGCAGTGTACCATCTCAAAAATAAACATAAAACTTTGATAATCAAGACGCGGGATATACTGGTATTACCCAGTGTCAGGCGGCAAAATGCGCATCTGCATCCCCATATCAGTACGCCAGCGAGAAAACAGCCCATGAGCGATCTGGATCGCTATCTGCAAGCGGCCACCCGCGACAACACCCGCCGTAGCTATCGCGCGGCCATCGAGCATTTCGAAGTGAAGTGGGGCGGGTTCTTGCCGGCCACAGCCGACAGCGTCGCGCGGTATCTGGTAGCGCACGCCGAAGAGCTGTCGATCAATACGCTGAAACTGCGTCTGTCGGCGCTGGCGCAGTGGCACAACAGCCAAGGGTTTGCCGATCCGACCAAGGCGCCAGTGGTGCGCAAGGTCTTCAAAGGCATTCGCGCTCTGCACCCGGCGCAAGAGAAACAGGCCGAGCCGTTGCAGTTGCAGGATCTGCAGCGCGTCATCGATTGGCTTGAGCAGGAGGTGCAAACCGCGAAAGAGCAACAGGATCGCCCGATACTGCTCAAGGCTTACCGTGATCGCGCCTTGATCCTGCTGGGGTTCTGGCGCGGCTTCCGCAGCGATGAGTTGTGTCGCTTGCAAATCGAACACGTGCAAGCGCATGCCGGCAAAGGCATTACCTTGTATTTGCCACGCAGCAAGGGTGATCGGGAAAACCTCGGCCAGACCTATCAGGCGCCGGCGCTGCTCAAGTTGTGTCCGGTGCAGGCCTACATCGACTGGATCACTGAGGCGGCGCTGGTGCGTGGCCCGGTTTTTCGTAGCATCGACCGCTGGGGCAATCTGAACGAGGAGGGCTTGCACGCCAACAGCATCATCCCTCTGCTGCGCCAGGCGTTGCAGCGTGCGGGCATTGCCGCCGAAAACTACACCAGCCACTCGCTGCGCCGAGGCTTTGCCACATGGGCACACCAAAGTGGCTGGGATCTGAAGTCGTTGATGAGCTACGTCGGCTGGAAGGATATGAAGTCCGCGATGCGCTATGTTGAAGCCAGCCCATTCCAGGGAATGGCTCGGATTACGGATAAACCGGCTTCGTCGTAGAGATCGTTTTCTTCTATTAATACAGTCAGCTAATAGCGAAAACAAATCAGCAGCATCAGGTTTGCCAATGAGCCATCCGTCGAGTGAGTGGGTAGGATTCACCCATCAACTTCATAACCCCTGACGGAGAGTCATCAATGCCTATCATCAACAGCCAAGTAAAACCGTTCAAAGCTACCGCGTTCAAAAACGGCGACTTCGTTCAAGTCTCGGACGCTGACCTGAAAGGCAAGTGGTCGGTCGTGTTCTTCTACCCAGCCGACTTCACCTTCGTTTGCCCAACCGAGCTGGAAGACCTGGCTGACAACTACGCTGCTTTCCAGAAACTCGGCGTAGAAATCTACAGCGTGTCCACTGACACCCACTTTGCTCACGCTGCCTGGCACAACACTTCGCCAGCCATCGGCAAAATCGAATACACCATGATCGGCGACCCGACCCACGCCATCTCCCGCAACTTCGACGTGCTGATCGAAGAAGTTGGTCTGGCTGACCGTGGCACCTTCGTGATCAACCCTGAAGGCCAGATCAAAATCGTTGAACTGAACGATGGCGGCGTTGGCCGTGACGCTTCCGAGCTGCTGCGCAAGATCAAGGCCGCTCAGTACGTTGCTGCTCACCCAGGCGAAGTTTGCCCAGCCAAGTGGAAAGAAGGCGAGGCCACTCTGGCACCGTCCCTGGACCTGGTCGGCAAGATCTAAGTCTGTGACACGCAACTCGGGGCGGATCTCCGCACCTACTTAAGTTAGCTGCACCGCCCCATAAAAATGCCCGGGCGAGATTCGCTCGGGCTTTTTTTCGCCTCGAATAAAGGAAATCGCCCGTATGTTGGACGCCAATCTTAAAGCCCAGTTGAAATCGTACCTGGAACGGGTCACCCAGCCGATCGAGATCGTTGCCTCCCTCGACGACGGTGCGAAATCCCGTGAAATGCTGGAACTGCTGAAAGACGTTGCCAGTCTTTCGAGCCAAATTACCTTGATCGACAGCGGTGCCGATGCACGCAAGCCATCGTTCTCGATCAACCGCCCGGGCGCTGACATCAGTCTGCGTTTCGCCGGCATCCCGATGGGCCACGAGTTCACCTCGCTGGTACTGGCCTTGCTGCAAGTCGGCGGCCACCCATCGAAAGCCAGTGTTGAAGTGATCGAGCAGATTCGCTCGCTCAAAGGCCAGTTCAGCTTCGAGACTTACTTCTCGCTGTCTTGCCAGAACTGCCCGGACGTGGTCCAGGCGCTGAACCTGATGGCCGTGCTCAATCCGAACATTCGCCACGTCGCCATCGACGGCGCGTTGTTCCAGGACGAAGTCAACGATCGCAAGATCATGGCCGTGCCGAGCATCTACCTCAATGGTGAAAACTTCGGCCAGGGCCGCATGGGCCTGGAAGAGATTCTCGCCAAACTGGACACCGGCGCCATCGAGCGTCAGGCCGAGAAGATCAGCGCTAAAGAGGCCTTCGACGTGTTGGTTGTCGGCGGTGGCCCGGCCGGTGCTTCGGCAGCGATTTACGCTGCACGTAAAGGCATCCGCACCGGCGTCGCGGCTGAGCGTTTCGGCGGTCAGGTGCTCGACACCATGGCTATCGAGAACTTCATCTCCGTGCAGGAAACCGAAGGGCCGAAACTGGCCACGGCGCTGGAAGAACACGTCAAGCAGTACGACGTCGACATCATGAACCTGCAACGCGCCGACAAGCTGATCCCGGGCAAAAACGGCGAGCTGCATGAAGTCCGCTTCGCCAGCGGCGCAACCCTCAAAGCCAAGAGTGTGATTCTGGCGACCGGTGCGCGATGGCGTGAAATGAACGTGCCGGGCGAGCAGGAATACCGCAACAAAGGCGTGGCGTACTGCCCGCACTGCGACGGCCCATTGTTCAAGGGCAAGCGCGTGGCAGTGATCGGTGGCGGTAACTCCGGCGTCGAAGCGGCCATCGACCTGGCCGGGATCGTGTCGCACGTAACGCTGCTGGAGTTCGACGTACAACTGCGTGCTGACGCCGTATTGCAACGCAAGCTGCACAGCCTGCCGAACGTCACCGTGATCACCAGTGCGCAAACCACTGAAGTCACCGGCAATGGCGAGAAGGTCAACGGTCTGCGCTACAAGGATCGCAACACTGACGAGCTGCGCACTGTCGAGCTGGAAGGGATCTTCGTGCAGATTGGTTTGTTGCCGAACACTGACTGGCTGAAGGGCACCATCGAGCTGTCGCCGCGTGGCGAGATCATTGTCGATAACCGCGGTGAAACGTCGATTCCAGGCATCTTTGCAGCGGGTGACGTGACCACTGTGCCGTACAAGCAGATCGTGATTGCGGTGGGCGAGGGCGCCAAGGCTTCGCTGAGCGCTTTTGATCATTTGATCCGCACGTCGGCTCCTGCGTAACTGCCGGGCCAGAAATGAAAAAACCCATGAGCGATCATGGGTTTTTTATTGCGCGTGAAAAGCAGCCCCTCACCCCAGCCCTCTCCCGAAGGAGAGGGGGCCGACCGAGGTGTCTGGCGTTTTCCATCGACCTGAAAGCGCCAGTCGATTATGGATACAGCGCCAGCCGTTAAAGTCGGTGAACCTGCGCAATATCCCCCAATCAGCCCCTCTCCCTGTGGGAGAGGGAGCCGGCCGAGAAGTGGTGCGTCGACTTGTAAGACCTAATCGATTATGGATTCAACGCCAATCGTTCAAGTCGGTGTAACTCTGCAATATCCCCCAATCAGTTCCCTCTCCCCCAGGGAGAGGGCTAGGGTGAGGGGCTTTTGCTTTTACAGCGGCGCAGGTTGAATAATCTCGACCCAGTAACCATCCGGATCCTTGATGAACGCCAGGCTTTTCATGCGGCCATCGCTCAGACGCTTCTGGAAGTCGCAGCCCAGTTCTTCAAAACGCGCACAGGCCGAGACAATATCCGGCACCGAAATGCAGATATGGCCAAAACCACGCGGGTCGGTATTGCCGTTGTGATAAGCGAAATCGGCGTCGTTCTCAGTGCCGTGGTTGTGAGTCAGTTCCAGAATGCCTGGAATCGACTTCATCCACTCGGTGCGAGCCGCTGCGTCAGCCGGGATCTGTGCCTTGTCGACCAGCGCGAGGAAGTACAGGCTGAACTCGGCTTCCGGGAAGTCGCGCTTCTCAACCAGCGAGAAACCCAGCACGCGAGTGTAGAAGTCCAGGGATTGGGTGATGTCTTTGACGCGCAACATGGTGTGGTTGAAGACGAAGTTGCGGGTTGCGCTGTCTGGGGTGGCAGTGACGCCGGGGAAAGTGTTGAGTTCGTGCAGGCTCATGGGCCCTCCAATAACTATGGGCGAGTGAATGGGCGCAATGATACGCATGCCTGTCGGCATCGCCAAATGAAAGGGCAGGCTTGCCCTGCGTGCGGGCGAGCCTCAGACTTTACCGCTCAATCTGTGAGTGCGCCCGGCAATGATCCGACTGTTCAAATCCCTGTTTGTTTTTTCTTTTTTGTCGCTGGTGGCGGTGTGCGCGTCGGCGGACGAACCGAGCATCACCTGGCCGGCCGGCTGGGAAGTCGAGGCGCTGCCTCCGGTGACGGCACAGGTTTCCCGTCAGCGAGCGGTGAAGAATGATGCCAATGGCAATCAGGTGATGGTGATGGAATTGACCATGACTCAGGTTGAGAAGGGCCACCAGGTCAATTTGCAGGGCGTGCTGCTGGAAATGCGCAAGTCGATACAGAAGGACTTCTTCCAGGGCGGCTACCAAAGCGTCTGCAACAAAGTGCATGCGGCGACGCTGGGTTCTTTGTCGGCGCTGGAAACCACTTGCACGATCACCGAAAACGGTCGGCATGTGTTGTCGCAAACCCTGGTAGCGGCGGTAGAGGCGGACAAGGCTTATGTTCTTTCCTACGCCGGACAAGCTGAGGTTTATAAGGCGAGCGCAGACGAGATAGTGGCGGCGAGAAACAGCTTGAAACTTTAAGCCGCTGTACTCTTCACGGCGAAGGTTAGATACCCGAAGGGATTAAGTACAAAGTTTAACGTGGTCATGATCGTAACATCGCGCAGCAAAATGTTTGGCGTCTGGCTCAGCAACGTTACAGAAAACTCGAAACTTCTTCGATGAAATTCATTTCATTTGTTAGATATTGTCAATAAAAAAGCCCTGCATGATGCAGGGCTTTTTTGTTGGCGAGGGATTAACCGCGCAACCAGGAGTCAACGGTGGCAGCACCGTATTGTTCCTTCCAGGCTTTCAGGCCGCGGTGGTTGCCGCCCTTGGTTTCGATCAGTTCACCGGTGTGCGGGTTGTGATAAACCTTGACCACGCGAGCGCGGCGGGTTTTAGGCGCTGCAGAGGTCTGCAGACCGGATTTTGCCGGGTTCGGATCGAGGATGGCGATGATGTCTTTCAGGCCTTTGCCGTAGGTTTTCATCAGCCCCTGGAGCTTTTCTTCGAATTCGATTTCTTTCTTGAGCCCGGCATCGTTCTTCAGCGATTCCAGCTGCTTGAGCTGTTCCTGAAGGGCCTTTTCAGCTGCACGAAATTCAGCGAGTCTGGACAATATCTTTACTCCAATAGTGTGTTTGGCTGATACCAACCGCAAACAAAGCTAATAAGCCAAGAGCCTTGAAGCGACTCGGTGATAAATGGCTCACCTGCCAATCTTGCTCAGGTTGAAAAAATTGTAGTAGTTAATGCGCCAAGAGTAAATCCTGATGTTGTCTTCATGTAACAACAGCGGTCTTTTGTATCAATTTGGTGCGCCTGATCGGGACGCTCGTCTTAATCCGGCTTAGTTAATGGTGAGTTAATGCGCTGATGAACTCCGCGGCCGGCATCGGTTTGCCGAACAGGTAGCCTTGCAGAAAGTTGACGTGATGTGCAGTCAGATAATCGGCTTGCGCCTGAGTTTCGACACCTTCGGCAACAATACCCAGATCAAGCTTGGCCGAGAGTTCGATAATGGTATCGAGAATGTGTCGGGACAGCGCATCGACGCCGATCATGGCGACGAAACTCTGATCGATCTTGAGGAAATCCACATTGAATTTGCGCAAGTAGCCGAGGCTTGAATGACCGGTACCGAAGTCGTCAATCGCGATCTTCACGCCCAGTGCATGCAGTTGCTCGAACAGTTGCCGGGTGATGTCGGTCGGCTCGATCAATTCGCGCTCGGTCAACTCCAACACCAGGCTGACGCTGTCGGGCACGAACGCGGCGAGAAACGCCCGGCAGTCCTCCACCAGTTCCAGATCCTTGCAATGGCTCGCGGTGATATTGATGCCGATATGAAAGGGCGGGGTGAACGTTGATGACAGCGGTCCCAGCAGCGCAGCGGTTTGTTGCATCAAGGCGCGGGTCATCGGCACGATCAACCCCGAATGCTCGGCGAATGGAATAAACAGGTCCGGGCGCACCAGTCCTTCTTTGGGGTGAGTCCAGCGCATCAGCACTTCGGCCCCCGACCACTTCTTGCTGTCGCCATGCACTACGGGCTGAAAGTAAGGAATGAATTCGCCTGCCTCGAGCGCCCGAAGCATCTCGTGGCTCGGAGACGTCGAGCGCTTCTGCAAGACATGGCCGATGGCACCCGAGACCACGCCAAAAAAGATCAGCAGACTGAACAGCGGCGGGTATTCATCGGCCATGTAGCGCCAGGTTTCGCCCTCGGGAAATCCCGCAGAAACGCTGAACGCATAACGCGAAGAATCGAGTGTGTGTTGTGCTATCGGCAACGCGGGCAGGGCGCCAGTGTGTACTTTGCCGTCGGCCGACAGCCAGTTGTCACCCACTTGCAGCACCAGCAACATGTGCCGGCCGATCAGACGCAACATGTTGCTTAGATGGTAGCCGTCGAGTGTCGTCAGTGCGCCGCCGCGACCCTCGCTGAGCCGATAGACCAACAGAGCGGTGTTGGGTGTTACCGGGTTGCCATTCATCAGCCACAACTTGCCCTGGTTGTAGTCGCCCGCGTTGACGGCTTCCTTGAAGTCGCCAAACAACGAACTGCAATAGAGGTTGTCGTCCCACACCAGATTGGTCGAGCGCACGAACGGGCGACGGGTCACTTGCTCGCGCAGGGCGAGCTTGACGTTCTCACAAGTCTGGCCGGCCAGAGGCAGCAATTCACGGGCTGCCTGGGCCGTGTTGTCGAGCATCAATTCGAATTGGCGCAACGCCTCTTCCGCAGTCTGTTGTGAACCTTGTTCCAGCGTGCGTTCGGCCTGCACGTAGAGAATTACGCTGCCCAGCAGCACCGGAAGCAAGCCACTGAGCAGTGTGACGACGATGCGGGCGCTGCGTTTGCGGCGGGGTCTGGCGGTCAACGGCATGGGCGCATCCTGTCGCGGTGGAGTGGGGCTCTCGAATGCAGGCCGGATAACGGCGCGCCGCTGAAAATCACATCAGCCAGAAGGGAGGATAGATGGCAGAAGGCGCTTGCGCTGCTCATCAAAGATTCATCCGCGACGCCACTTCGATAAAGGCCAGGGTGGCGGGAGAGGCCTGGCGCTGATCGAGGACGGCAAGTCCGACCTGGCGCTGCACGGCGGGCAACAACGGCTTTTTCACGTAGTGAGACGTTGCTTCCTCCGGCAATGAGCCTTCGGCAACAATCGTGATGCCATCGCCACGGCTGACGGTGTCGAGGGTGCTGAGCAGTTGCGAGCAGCGATAGCGAATATTCGGTTGCAAGCGCGCGGCCATGAACAGCTGCGATACCAGTTCTGAAGAACCCGCCTCGGTGAGCACGAACGGGTCGTCGCACAAGTCCTTGAGAGTCAATGCCGATCGCGCTGCCAGCGGATGACCTACAGGGAGCAGGGCAACCATCTGGTCTTCGATCAGCGCAAATGTGTCGAAGCGATCTTGGGGCAGCACCACAAAACCGATGTCGATCCGCCGCTCTTCGAGCCACTGGGTCACTTGTCGATCGGGTCCTTCATCGATGTGCACCTCGATGCCCGGATGCGCCGCTCGATAACGCCGCAAAATATTGGGCAACAGTTTGATCGACGAAGTTGGCCCGAACGAGCCGATGCGCAAGGTGCCGCTTTTCATACCGCGCGCATCGGCGGCTTCCTGACGCAAGGTGTTGGCCAGACCGAGCATCGCGCGGGCGCGCAGCAACAGTTGCTCGCCGATATCGCTGAGTTCCACTGTCGACTGGTGCCGACGTAGCAGCTCGACTCCGAGTTCTTGCTCCAGCGCTTTCATCGCATGGGATACCGCCGACTGTGAAATCCCCAGCCGATGCGCCGCGAGCGTGAAACCGCGCAGTTCGGCGACCAGCGAGAAGATCTCCAGTTGGGTGAGGGTCATGAGTATTTGCTCATTTTACGATGATGGGGAATGAGGTGAATGATACGGCATTCCTCAATTTCCTTGGGCTGGAGCGTCATGCGCAACGTTGAGCAGCTACACACAACTTCATCCGACATCGCCGTTTACCTGACTCTGGCGGCGGTCACCATGATCTGGGGCGGGACCTTTGTCGCCGGACGTTTCCTGGCCGGCAGCCTGAGCCCAATGTTCGCCGCCAGCCTGCGCTTCTTGCTGGCCAGTGCGGCGTTGCTGGGCTTTTTGTGGCTGGCGCGAATCCCCTTGGCGCGGCCGACCCCAAGGCAGTGGCTGCAACTGATGCTATTGGGATTCTTCGGGATCTTCTTCTACAACCTGTGCTTCTTTTACGGCCTGCAATACATCAACGCGTCGCGGGCTTCGTTGATCGTCGCGTTGAACCCGGCGGTGATCGGTCTGGCCTCATGGTGGTTGTTCAAAGAACGCTTGAGGCGGGTGAAAGTCGCCGGAATCGCCACCTGTATTGTTGGCGCTGGTCTAGTGATCGTCAGCCGTAATCCGCAATTACTGGCTGCAACGCCTGACGCATGGATCGGTGATCTGTTGATCCTCGGCTGTGTGCTGGGATGGGGTGTTTACTCGTTGTTTTCCCGTGAATTGAATCAGACGCTGGGGCCGGTGCAGACCGTGACGTATTCGATCCTGATCGGCACGCTCATGTTGTGGGTTGTGGCGGCTGTGCGCGGCGAACTGAGCTGGGAGGCGCTGGATGATCTGGGGCTGCCGCAATGGCTGAGCCTGACCTACCTCGGCGTCCTCGGCTCGGCGCTGGCCTACATCGGCTATTACCACGGTATCCGCAAAATCGGCGCGACGCGCAGCGGGGTGTTTATCGCGCTGAACCCGTTGACGGCCGTGGTCTTCGGCGCAGTGTTGCTGGACGAACACCTGACATTGGCCATGTATGGAGGTGGCGCACTGATCCTGACGGGCATTTACCTGTGCAACAAACCCCTTGCACCGGGCGCCAGAAAGTGGATTTTATAGAGAGAGCAGACAAGCCTATTTACGCTGTGTAGAATCGGGTTACGCATACAATAATAATCGTCTTCTGGCAGCAGAAGCCTCGCCCGCAAGAGCCTTGGGTCGACAATGAAGATATTCGGGTTTCAACTGATCTACGGTGACTTTCTCGCCCGCAGTGTGCGTGGCATCTCCTGCGCGCCACCCACCGACCTCACATGACTGACAAATAACCCTGGTTAATTGATAAGAAATGATGAGGTGCCACCATGGCAGATTTATACGAAAACCCAATGGGCCTGATGGGCTTTGAATTCATCGAGCTTGCATCGCCGGTGCCGGGCACTCTGGAGCCGATCTTCGAGATCATGGGCTTCACCAAAGTCGCCACCCACCGCTCCAAGAACGTGCACCTGTACCGTCAGGGCGCGATCAATCTGATCCTCAACAACGAACCCAACAGCGTTGCGTCGTACTTCGCCGCCGAGCACGGTCCGTCCGTTTGCGGCATGGCGTTCCGCGTCAAGGATTCGCAAAAAGCCTACAACCGCGCACTGGAACTCGGCGCTCAGCCGATCCACATCGAAACCGGTCCGATGGAGCTGAACCTGCCGGCGATCAAAGGCATTGGCGGCGCGCCGCTGTACCTGATCGACCGTTTCGGCGAAGGCAGCTCGATCTACGACATCGACTTCGTGTTTATCGAAGGCGTTGATCGCAACCCGGTCGGTGCTGGCCTGAAAATCATCGACCACCTGACCCACAACGTGTATCGCGGTCGCATGGCCTACTGGGCGAACTTCTACGAGAAGCTGTTCAACTTCCGCGAGATCCGTTACTTCGACATCAAAGGCGAATACACCGGCCTGACTTCGAAAGCGATGACCGCACCGGACGGCATGATCCGCATCCCGCTGAACGAAGAGTCGTCCAAAGGCGCGGGCCAGATCGAAGAGTTCCTGATGCAGTTCAACGGCGAGGGCATCCAGCACGTTGCGTTCCTCACTGACGACCTGATCAAGACCTGGGATCAGTTGAAGAAGATCGGCATGCGCTTCATGACCGCGCCGCCGGACACCTACTACGAAATGCTCGAAGGCCGTCTGCCGAACCATGGCGAGCCGGTTGATCAACTGCAATCGCGTGGCATCCTGCTCGACGGCGCCTCGGAGCAGGGCGACAAGCGTCTGCTGCTGCAGATCTTCTCGGAAACCCTGATGGGCCCGGTGTTCTTCGAATTCATCCAGCGCAAAGGCGATGATGGTTTCGGCGAAGGCAACTTCAAGGCTCTGTTCGAGTCGATCGAGCGCGATCAGGTGCGTCGTGGTGTGCTTGCCACCGAGTAATCGGCCACTGAAATGAAAAATCCCGGACTGCAGCGATGCAGAGCCGGGATTTTTTTGAAGATCAAAAGATCGCGGCCCGAGCCTGCGGCAGCTCCTACAGGGAAAATGCATTCCAAATGTAGAAGCTGCCGCAGGCTGCGATCTTTTGCTTTTAAGGACGGCGTTGCCGCGTCAGGTGTTTGAAGCCTTCGAAGATCAGCACCACAACCGCCAGCCAGATCGGAATATACGTCAGCCATTCCCCGGACTTGATGCTCTCACCGAGCAACAACGCCACGCCAAGCAACAGCACCGGCTCAACATAACTCAACAGGCCAAACAGACTGAACGGCAGCAATCGGCTGGCAATGATGTACACCACCAGCGCCGATGCACTGATCAGGCCGAGCAGCGGGATCAGCCACATCAGCCCCGGGTATTGATCAAACACGCCCAAGCCTTGCTCGCCGCCCTGCACAAACCACCAGGCGACCGGCAGCATCAGCGTCATATCCACCCACAATCCGCCGAGGTGGTCGGTTTTCAGGTATTTGCGCAGGACGAAATACAGTGGATAGCCGACCACGACCACCAGTGTCGCCCAGGAAAAACCGCCGACCTGATATAGCTCATTGAGCACGCCCAAACTGGCGAAGAACACTGCAATTTTCTGCAAATAAGACAGACTTTCTCCGTAGGCAATCCGTCCGGTCAGCACCATCGCCAGCGGCAGCAGAAAGTAGCCCAGCGACACGTCGAGGCTGTAGCCGTTGAGCGGCGCCCACATGAACAGCCACAGTTGCACACCGAGCAGGGCAGCCGAGACGCTCAACCCGGCGACCAGTTTTGGCTTTGCCGCGACCACACGAACCAGCTCCAGCACCCGCCGCCATTCCCCGGACACCAGCATGAACACGGTCATGCACGGCACGGTCAGCAGCATCCGCCAGCCGAAAATCTCTACGCCACTCAACGGTGTGAGCAACGAGGTGTAGTAATACATGACGGCAAACAGCACCGAGGCTGAAACCGATAGAGCGATACCTTTAGACAAACTGTCCTCGCGGGGGTTGATGGTCAAACGGGGCGCGAAGGATACGTGGTTTTTGTGCTGAATATTGGGCAAATGCTCAATATTCTTCACACACATTCCCCTGTAAGAGCTGCCGCAGGCTGCGATCTTTGATCTCGCCTTTGAAAGTCGAAAGATCGCAACCTGCGGGCGTTCCTCCACAAGCGTAGTCAGTGGCAGGAAAACATCACTGAGCAACCTTCAACGGATTACCGAAGCGCTTGAGGTACATCTCGCCGAACTTGTAAGAGGCATAATCGGTGACGTGACCAATATCACGATAGACCGGCAAACCGTCGACGGTGGTCATGCAGGCGGCGTCTTTGCACTGCACGATTTTCGGGTCAATGACGATCAAGTCGGGATATTCAGCCTTCAGATCATTGAAGAGTTGTTCCAGTACCGGCTCTTTGGCACCTGACCATGGCGCCGTGGCGCAGAGGTTGCTTTGCTCGACACTGCCCATCAAACCGCGCAACTTGACCTGTTGCAGCAGGCAGGTGTTGATCCCCTCAGGCATAGGCAGCGTGTTCTCGAGAAGGACTGGAGTAGCACCGGATTCGACAATGATATCCAGAGCCTTGCGGATCGCTGTGCCGAGACGTTGTCTTGACAGTTCCGGGCTGCGCGGGTCATCGAGTTTGGTGACGATGTCATCGTCGAGATAGGCCTCCCAGAACTGACCCACGATCACATACTTGAAATGCCGCTTCGCGATCATGTCGTAATAGCGTTGAGCGGCGTTGTGGCATTTTTGATACAGCCCGTTGGTGTATTTACTCTCGTCATAGAGGTAGATCCCGGGCAAGGCCAGGCACGCCGGATAGCCCTGTGTGAGCACGGCAAGATTGGCATCCTTGGCCAATGTTTCAACAAAGCCCCAGTAATGATTCGAAAACGAATCGCCCATCAGCAGTATTTGCGGTGCAGCCTGTGCGGCGCCCGATATGCAGCCAGGATCGGCGCCATCGCTGACACCCAGGCAGCCCTCGCGATTGGCCGGAACAGACGCTTTCAAACCGTTGAACACGTCGTTGTAGCCTTGGTTGAAGCGGTTCGGCCAGCCTTCTTGTCTGACGCTGGCCGCGTGGAGCAGCGACAGGCCGATTGCCGGCACGATCATCAGCACGACCAGGGTTTTGGCAAAGCCGAGCCTGGCCTTTCGAAAGCGGTTTTCGATCAACACATAGCAGAGCCAGGCCGTGACGAACGTGGAGACGAAGTAAACGATCGTCATCGGCGGGGTGAGCGCGATGCCCATGTAACTCATCACCGCCAGGATCGGCCAGTGCCACAAGTACAAGGAGTACGAGAGCGTGCCGATAAACACCAGGGGTTTGAACGCAAGCAGTTTTGAAGTGATGCTCGCATCGCCAACACCCTGGAACAGTAGGGCTGCCGTTGCGAGGCACACGGCAATGGCGTGATATCGCGGAAAGCCCGGCAGGATATCTTCCAGGGTGGCGCAGTAGATGATCGTCGCCAGCGAAAGCGCGCAGACCAGCGTGGCGCTCAGGCGATTGAGCCTGAACGTGTCCGTGCTGAAGATGACCGCACAAGAGCCAATCATCAATTCGAAAATTCGCGCGGTGAAGAAGTAATAGTTTTTTTCAGGAGCCGTGTAAGACAGGTACAGCGCGAGCGCCATTGCCGCCAGGGTCAAGCCGAGCACCGCTGCTTTGAAAAGGCTTTTCGCCAGATAACGGTAGAGCAACCAGAGGCCCAGTGGCAGCGCCAGGTACCACTGCCATTCGATGGCCAGCGACCAGGTGTGCAAGAGCGGCAGACTGGCCGCATCGGGCGTGGCGTAACCCGTGGTGACTTTGGAAAAGTACTGGTTGGAGATGATCAGCGACGTGTATTTTTCGCTTTTGAGAAAATCCACATAGTCATCGGGCAAATACAGCAGCGTGGTGACTATCAGCGTTACGACCAGCAACGCAATCACGGCCGGTTGCAAGCGCCAGATTCGACGCGTGTAGAACCCCGAGAAAGTGAACGTGCCGTTGTTCAGCGACTTCATGATGATTGCGGTGGTCAGATAACCCGAGATCACGAAGAAGATGTCGACGCCAATAAACCCGGACGGGAAGAACGCCAGGCCGCCGTGAAAAATCAGCACCAACAACACCGCGATTGCGCGCAGCCCATCGATATCCGCACGGTAATCAATCGAAGGTTTGCGATCCACCGCAGTTGCGGTCGCTGCCGGCGCAGGAAGCTTATCGGCAAACAGTTTGAACAGCAGCCCGCGCAAAGGCTTCCTGGTTACCTCAACGGGGCGATTGAGCATGTATTAAGTCCCTGGTTATTTCTGAACGCTCAATCAAATCATCCGTTTGATCGCGCTTGCTTCAACGAAAAACAGCCGATTGTATCGGCTGTTGCTGGACAAGGGAAAACGCTTAAACCAGATGCGGTTTACGCCCCGACACAAAATGACTGACATCGTTGAATCCCGGCGTCGATGCATGGCCCGGCGTCACCAGCGAATCGATGAAAGCCTCATCTGCTGCGGTGATCTTCACGGTCTGTGCCTTGGTATACGCATCCCATTGCGCTTCGGTGCGCGGCCCGACAATCGCCGACGTCACGGCACTGTTGTTCAACACCCAGGCAATCGCAAACTCCACCATCCCGACGCCGCGCTGCTCGGTGTACTGCTGAATCTGCTGGGCAATGCGCAGTGATTCCACGCGCCACTCGGTTTCCAGAATGCGTTTGTCCTGACGCCCGGCGCGGCTGTTGGCGTCCGGCTGCACATCCGGCGCGTATTTGCCGCTGAGCACGCCACGGGCCAGCGGACTGTAAGGCACCACACCCAAGCCGTAGGTTTGCGCCGCGGTGATCTGCTCGGTCTCGGCCTGACGGTTGACGATGTTGTACAACGGCTGGCTGATCACCGGGCGGTCCACGCCGAGTTTATCGGCGATGCGAATCACCTCGGCAATCCGCCAGCCGCGATAGTTCGACAAGCCCCAATAACGAATCTTGCCCTGACGAATCAGATCGCCAATCGCCGAAACGCTCACTTCAAGCGGCGTGTTGTGGTCTTCGCGGTGCAGGTAATAGATGTCGAGATAGTCAGTACCGAGCCGGGTCAGGCTGGCATCGATGCCATTGAAAATGTGTTTGCGGCTCAAACCGCTGCGATTCGGCACACCGTCCACCGGGCCGAAACCGACCTTGGTTGCCAGCACCCACTCATGCCGATGACGGGCAATCGCTTCACCGACGATCTCTTCGGAACGGCCGTTGGTGTAGACGTCGGCGGTGTCGATGAAATTGATGCCCTGATCCCAGGCCTTGTCGATGATACGCAGCGAATCCTCAGCGCTGGTCTGCTCGCCAAACATCATCGTGCCAAGGGTGAGGGTGGACACCTGCAAGCCCGAGTGCCCGAGTGTGCGAAAGCTCATGCCGAAATCCTTTTGTCGGTGGGAAAGGGTTAATCAAATACCAGAACCGCTGGAGCCGGCAAACAAATTTGTCCAGGAATTACTTTTCAACCCCCACCCGATGGGAGCCGTTCGTCGTGACTGTCAGATCTGACAGTAGGCACGGCGGTAGATGTTCTGGCCTGATTCTGGAGGGTGGCCTCGTTGAAAAGTCCTGGCCTATTCTTGAAATCAGGAGCTCGTTGATGGATACCAAGACTTTGGGTGTGGCGTTACCCGCCGACGCCGAGATCAACCTTTACGCGCCGCAACTTCCGGACAGCAATACCTCCGTGGCCGGTGCCGATTGCGGTATCGCCAAGGCGTTCTACGAGCTGCGGCCGAATGGCGCAACCGTCATTATCAATCCGGTGCTGGCGCAGCGGCCGCTGGATACGTTTTCAATTCACGTGAACGGAGCAATGCGCGTCGACAGCCAGCAGGCCCAATCCACGGACGACGCAGTGACCCTGCATATTCCCAAAAATTTGCTGAGATCCGATCCGGGTTTCGTCAATGAACTGAGCTATACCGTCACACGCACCACCGGTGCTGAAGAAACCTACGAGCCGCCATTGACGATTCTGTACAACGCCATTCGCCCCGGGATGGAGGACAAGAACGGCGATGAAGGACACTCCGAACTCGAGTTAGGACTGCCTCGGGATGTGCTGGAAGACGGTATCGATGCCGATCGTGCAGCACAGGGCGTGCAGGTCTGGTTCTCCTATCCCTATTGCCGGCCGTACGACCGGATTGTGCTCAACTGTAACGGTCATGATGTTGAGTGGGAGGTGCATCCGGACGAGGCTCCGGCGACACCGACCAGTACACCCACTCGCATTGGGCGTCTATTGGAAAAAGCCGATCTGGAGGCGGCAGGTGATCATCCCCAGTTCTCTTTCACCTATACGGTGTTCGACCAGATTGGCAACGGAGCCGATCTGAATTCGCCGTGGTCGGCGGCGATCCGCGTTGTTGTCGATCTCAAGGGCACACGGATGGCCGCTCCCGATATTGCCGAAGACCCGGATGACCCGCACGACGCGCCGGATACCATTGACCTGAACAAACTGGGCAACAAGGATCTGACCATCCAGGTGCATGTCCTGGAACCTCTCTGGGCCACCAACGACACTGTCCGCGTGAAATACACCGCGACGCCAGGCAGCGGACCCGTTGTCGCACATACGGTTGACCAGTTGGTCGGCAGGCTTCCTTTTGTGCACCGGTTGATGATTCCCAATGCCAAGGTCATCGGCGACAGTGTGGTCGCTGTGTTGTATGAGCAAATACGTGGGGGAATCGTTATTGCGACATCAAAAGTTGCGCGGGCACGGGTGATTGTGAAACCGGTTATTTTGGAAGTTAAGAACTCGTCCGGAGCGGACGTGCAAAACGGCGGCACGGTTTCGGACAATAAAGTGGTGTTGTCGGGTTCTGCGCTGGCGGGGATGGTGTTGCGGGTTTTTGATGGTGAGGCGTTTATTGAGGAGATTCAAACCGGATCGAATTATAAGTGGCAGAGCAAGTTGCTGCCGATTGCGGTGGGGCAGCACAACTTTACCGTGAAGGAAAAAACCGGGAATCAATTTGAGTCTGATCCTTGGCGGTTTCAACGTTTGGCGCTCAACATCGACCGGACGCAGATGAAGCTGGACGGTTTCTCGGTGAAGGTGCCGCAATGGCCGAAAACCGGTGAGGATTCGCTTGGTAATACGGGTATTCGCGTACCGACGGGTGGGGTTCCGCCGTATGACTATGCTTCTTCGGATCCGTTGACTGCGCCGGTGAGTGCGGCCGGTAAGGTAACGGGACTCAAGCAGGGCGTGGCGACGATATACGTTACGGATCGGGAGGGTGAGACAGTTAGTTACCTGGTGGCTGTTACGAATGTTTATAAGCTGCAAATCAGCGACCAGACGCTGGGTTCTCCTGAGGCTGAAGCGTGGAGGAATTCATTGGGAGGCCGTCATACATATGACAGCATCTTTCGTAATGACATTGTTCGAGTATATTCTCCGCCCCTTCGAACAGAGCACGTTTGGACATGTGCTAATTTTGGGCAATGGGGCGCATACATGAGACCTGACTACTCGTTTAATACTATCCTCAGTGCTCGCAGTTGGACCGCCTGGTGTTTACTGGCTATCTGAATAGTTTGATCGTTCCCCCGCTGAGCGTGGGAACGATCAAAGCACGCAATGGGGAAAAGTGATTTATCGGCTCAGCCCGGTGCAGCGCTCTTGCAGAAACACCTGCAACACTCTGACTCGTTCAGACACTTGAACTCGATGCGGACACAGCAAATTGAACGGCGCAGTTTCCCCGTCCCAATCATCAAACAACGTAACCAACCGCCCCGCGCGGACGTCTTGGGCAATGTCCAGCCAAGCTTTGTAAGCGATGCCATGCCCGGCCAGCGCCCAGCGGCGGGCGACTTCGCCGTCGTCACTGAGGTAGTCACCATGGACCTCGACTTCCAGCGTTTCATCGCCGCGGCTGAAACGCCAGCTGTTGTAGGGTCGGCCATTGCGCAGGTAGAGCAGGGCGCTGTGCTCGCTCAGTTCAGTGGGATGTTGCGGGATACCACGTCGCGCCAGGTAGTCAGGGCTGGCGCAAGCGACGCGCCGGTGTTGCGGCAGAATCGGCAACGCCACCAGCGTCGAATCGCTAGGCACGCCAAAACGCAACGCCACATCGACGGTCTCGCGAAACAGATCGGCATGTCGGTCGTTGAGCAGCAGTTGCAGCTGAACATTCGGATGTTCACGTTTGAAATCGTCGAGCCACGGCAACAACACGTTGCGGCCGAAGTCCGACGGCGCAGCCAGTTGCAACACGCCGCTCAGGCCTTCGTTTTGCTGCTTGATTGCCTGTTCGCCCTCAGCCAGTGCCGCCAGTGCCAGGCGCACGCTTTCAAGATAACGGCGGCCTTCTTCTGTCAGACGAATGCTGCGGGTGGAGCGTGCGAACAAACGGATACCGAGGCGGGTTTCCAGGCGCTTCAGCGCGATACTGGCGGCGGCCGGGGTCAGCTCCAGCGCGCGAGCGGCAGCGGAAATGCTGCCGGCATCGGCAACGCGGACGAAGATCTCCAGATCGAGAATTGAGCTCATTGCTAAAAATCCTTTAAAGATCTTTGCGTTTTTGCGGGATTTTTTCGTGATTGGCAAGGATGGATACTGCAATCAATCAATAATCGCAGGAGAGGCGCATGACCTGGACATTCGATCACCTGGCCTTCAATACCGCTGACGGTCAGACCTTGCAGGACAGTTTCGCCCAGTTGCTCGGGCTCAAGCCGGGCCGTCGTCCGCCGTTTCCGTTTCCCGGGCGTTGGCTGTATCAGGATGAACATGCCGTGGTGCATGTGATTGAGCGGCCGTTGCCGGATGACACGGAATTGAGCCACATCGCGTTTCGTACTGATGAGCCGGCGGAAGCGGTGTTGCAGCGGGTGCGTGACAGTGGTTTGCCGTATCAGTTGGCGCAGGTACCGGGCGAGGGGATCGCGCAGATTTTTGTGCAAATGCCGGGTGGTCTGGTGATTGAGCTGGACGCATTAGAAGCCCCTCACCCTAACCCTCCCGAAACGTCGGACCGCCCGGAGGGAGAGGGGACTGACCGAGGTGTTTGAACGA